>JAITQV010000588.1 GCA_031288765.1 Planctomycetaceae bacterium | reverse complement strand
TGGAAAATTCATTACCGGTCAGTTTACCAAGCGATGTTCCGTAAACTCCGGTAGAAATTTCTTGGAGAGAGTCTCCGCTGCTGCCGGCATTGTAACGGTTTCCGATAAGACCGTTGACAAATTTACGTTCAACACTAGTACCCGGATCAAAATCATAATTGATTGTTACATCTTTAAATAAAATATTTTCAAATCCCAATCCGTTACTGCCGCTTGGTGCATTACTGGTTGTTGTGAACCATTTATAAGCGTTAGCGTAACCCGCTTTATCGGTGTTACGCGGTTGATTATTGCCGGTGATGTATGATAAAGTGTTTGTATTGAAGGTTGCCGATGTGAAAATATTATTAACGTCTGTTCCCTGTATTGTTTCACCGTTTGATAAAATTTGAGTAACAAATTGGCTGATATTCGTATTAAGATTACTTGCGGTTGTACCTTTGATTGTAAGATTTGTTTTAGCTCCATTACTGGAAGCGCCGCCAATAAGAATCCCGTCGTGATTGTAACGCATTGAAATATTTCCGATGGTAACAATTCCATTATTCGCCGAAACATTTTGGATCGCCGTTTGTAAGTTAGCATCATTACCGTTGACGGTTTGCGCTTGAGTTATTTTGATCGGCAATACCAGAGCCGTCAATAAAGTAATCGCCGCAAGCGGTTTTCGCGATAATTTTTTGAAACGTGTTTTTCGTTCGGTTGTTTTTTTCATTGTTCACAAGTTTGGGAAAGAGTAACTTTAAAATGTCCGTACCTTTACACAAAAATACCCGTCCTTCAACAAGTATTTGTAAAACAAAATCATCCGAATAGAGACAATACCGGAAAACAGAGCCGCGCCTTTATTTACGCCGAAAATTCATTCTTGGAACCGTTTTTTATTTTACCGGTTTCATAAATGAGATTATAGGTGAGGTGTTCCAAAAATTCCGTTTAAAAATCTTAACTATTGGTGTCCGGTGATTCGGTCTTGCCCCATTGTATCGGATTTATCGAACAGATAAGTACAAAAAGTTTAACAGAATTATTACGGATTTTGAAACCGCGTGATCAATATATCCTGTTAAGTAAAATAGGTAAAATGTAACACGGGCTCCTTCCAACCGTATTACAAAATAAATAAAATAGAAAAAAATAAACGCATCGTTTGCGAAACAGCGCAGGATGTTACCAATTTGTAGCCTTTACTTCAAAAATGTAGTTAATTTCCCCAACAATATTACACTGTCAAAATATTACACTGTTGTACCGCCCGATTTTTTGAAGGGGTGTATCAAACCGGCACAAAATGAATAAAATAGACAGCCGTAAGTCCCAAACCGCAAACCACAAATCCCAATATGCCGGAATCAACAAAAACACTTCTTTATTCGGCTCCGATGGCGGGTTATACCAATTACGCTTATCGGGAACTTTTGCGGATGTTCGGCGGGGTTGATTTGATTACGACAGAAATGGTTTCCGCACGTTCTTTTGTGGAATTGGAGATGCGGGGAAGTGAATTACCGTCACGTCTTTGGGGTGTGCGGGAAGAATCGCGACCTCTTGCAGTACAAATTTGGGATAACAATCCCGATACGCTTTCTCTGTTGGCGCAGCGTCTGGCATTTGAATTTAAGGTGAGCGTTATTGATTTGAATTTCGGTTGTCCCGCGAAACAAATCGCAAACCGCAGTGCCGGCGGATCATTTCTGCTGCAATTTCCCGACCGAATCGGCGACATCGTACAAAAAGTCGCCGCCGCCGCCAAACCCGTTCCTGTTACCGCCAAAATCCGACTCGGACGTACCGCCGATACCATCAACGCCATTGATGTCGCCCAAGCCGTCGAAAATGCCGGAGCCGCCGGATTAACCGTTCACGGTCGAACCGCTTCGGAAATGTACCGCGGCAACGCCCATTGGGATAAAATCGCCGCAATTAAACCCAAATTAAAATCCATTCCGCTCATCGGCAACGGCGATATTCAAACGGTTGACGATGCGTTATTCCGTATTAAAAATTATCCTGTTGACGGGATTATGATTGGGCGCGGCAGTATTGAACGTCCTTGGATTTTCCGGCAAATTGCTCAGGCATTGCGAGGCGAACCGGTTGATTCGGAGCCTGCCGTCACGGAACTTCGCAACCTGATCGTAAAACATTTCAATTTACTGCAGCAACAATTCGACGAACATACCGCTTTGTTTTTAATCCGCAAGATCGTTTGCCATTATGCCGCCAAGCGAGTCGGCGCAAGAAAATTCCGCAATGATGTTTGTTCCGCCAAAGAACCGGCAAAATTCTTTCAACTTATTGATGACTTCTTTCATTAAAGGCAAATTATTGACTTCGCAAGCCGCAGTTTGCCGTTAATGGTTAGCGGTGAACGGTTAATAGTGAAGGACGCAGCGGATGAAACATGCGGCAAGAATCCGGTTTCCGCAAAAAATCCCTATCAATAGAAAATAGATTCAATGGAAATCCTCAAAAACTTCGTAGAGATTTCACTCTTTGCATCTGTCGGCTTGCTTGTTAAATTGCTTCGCTGTAAGTTGTTTTTAGGTATTTATTTAGTGATTTGTCGGACAATGACGCGGAAGAACCTTCCTTTCAACCGAATTTTTCTTCTAAGTCCGCAGGGACGAGATTATGGTTGTGTTGATTGATAATCGCGTCTCGTGCGGAGCTTAGGGAAGTTTGGGAAATTCCGATCCGTAGGTTGCGCTACGCTCCACTGCCGTAATGTAGGAGCGAAAAATGTTTCGCCCCTACCGCCGACCTTAAATTTTTGTCATGTTGGATGTTTTGTTGCCTATCGGCAAGCGACCGTTCGGCGAAGGGCTTTCACCTAACGATTGCCTACCTTTTGTTGGCAAACTTCCGGCGGTTACGCCCTTCACACATTTCACACCTTTGCGGTTCACACCGACACACAACTTTTCCTAATTCCTTGTTGTATATCATATTAGAACTTGAATACATCGCAATTTTTCACCTTTAAGACCGGAAAAAGATGTTACAAAAGCCCGGAAAACATAAGAGAGATAAAACCTATCTCTCAAGAGATGAAAGTAAAAAATCGATTTTTGAAGTTCATAAATCCATTTTTGAAGTCCATCTCTCCAGAGATGAAACCCATTTCACGAGAGATGAAAGTAAAAAATCAATTTTTGAAGTCCAAAAATCGATTTTTGAACTCCATCTCTCCAGAGATGAAACCCATCT
>JAITQV010000434.1 GCA_031288765.1 Planctomycetaceae bacterium | reverse complement strand
CCTTTGGTGTCAGTTGATAAACCCGTTAAGCGGTTTTATGATTGTTTAGTTTTTTTGGTTATTTTAGTTCATTGGTTAATATGCCCAACTTTTTCAATGATAATCAGGATATTTGTTTTCTTTTTGACTACTTTGATCTTAGGGAGGTTGCCGCAATTCAGGAACGGGAAACTCCAAACGGTGACGCGGATTATTTGCCCGACCACCTTGACGATACGATTGATAATTACCGCCGGATTCTTGAAATTGTCGGCGAACTTGCCGCTGAAACCCTCGCCCTCAACGCCGAACAAATCGACGCCGAAGGGAATACCCTCAATCCCGATGGAACGGTTACGCTTCACCCGTTGGTGCGGCAAAATCTGGAACGGTTCACGCAAGCCGATTTAATGGGATTCACATTGCCGCGAAAATACGGCGGTTTGAATTGCCCGATTCTCATCTACACAATGGCAACAGAGTTGGTGGCGCGCGGCGACGGTTCATTTATGAATATGTTTGGGCTTCAGGGAATTGCCGACACGGTTTACGCTTTTGCCTCCGACGAAATTAAGGACGAAGTGTTGCCGAAGTTTTCGTCCGGTGCCGTAACCGGAGCAATGGTTTTGACCGAACCCGACGCCGGAAGCGATCTCCAATCGGTTCGGTTGCGTGCCGACAAATTGCCGGACGGCTCTTGGGTTTTAAACGGAGTGAAACGGTTTATCACAAACGGTTGCGGCGAAATTTTGCTGGTCTTGGCGCGAAGCGAACACGAAATTAAGGACGGACGCGGTTTGAGTTTGTTTATTTGCGAACGTTCTCCGGCAGTGAAGGTTCGTTGTCTTGAAAAGAAACTCGGTATTCACGGCAGTCCGACCTGCGAATTGGTTTTCGACAACACGCCCGCTCGGTTAATCGGTGAACGCCAACGCGGTTTGATCACTTATGTATTGGCGTTGATGAACGGGGCGCGGCTTGGTATTGCGGCACAATCACTCGGTATTGCCGAAGCCGCTTACCGTTTGGCACGAACTTACGCTCATACCCGTGTTCAGTTCGGCGCACCCATCGAACGGCTTGCTCCGGTTGCGGAAATGGTTGTCGGAATGCAGGTTAAAATCGAAGCAATGCGGGCGTTGACTTACGAAACGGCACGAGTTTGCGATCTTGAAAATAACACCAACCGCCTCCTCGAACACCGCGCCGACCAACTTTCCGATGCGGAAAAGAAAGAGTTCAAACAAAACAGCCGAATGTATAAACGGCTTAATGCCATGTTGACGCCGATGAGCAAATATTTTAGTGCGGAAGGGTGTATTTCGGCGGCGTCGGATGCCATTCAGGTATTGGGCGGTAGCGGTTATATTAAGGATTATCCCGCCGAACGGTATTTGCGTGATGCACGGATTACGGCAATTTACGAAGGAACAAGCCAATTACAGGTTGTTGCGGCGGTTAAAGGAATTACGAGCGGTGTTTTGACAACTTACCTTGATTCCTTTGAAAAGAAAACTTACGGCGATCCGAAACTTGAAAAACTCAAGGCAATTTTAATCAAAGGGCGTGAAGAGATTCAATCGGCGGTTGAATTTGCCAAATCGCAAAGCGGAATTTATGTTGAATTGATTGCTCGGCGTCTTGTTGATGCGGCGATTGCGGTTATTGTGGGGCATTATTTTCTTGGGCAGGCAACAAAGAATGAACGCAAAAAACATATTGCCGAATTGTTTATCGGGCAAAATGAACCGTTGATAACAATGAAATGTGTTCAGGTCAAACAGGGCAATTCGAAAGTAATTGACGATTACGAACTTCTTGCCGGTTCGGTTCCGGTTGTGTAAACAGTATCTATTTGGTGATTTGTCATACGATTTTTGTGATTTACAAGATTGATATGGTTGTTAAAAACAGAATCATAATAATCAAATAAATCACAAAAATCATAGATCAGACAATGAACTCCGCATGTGAACTATCAACTAATTTCTGTGTATTCTGTGGTTAAATAAAATAGACGGTTACAATATGGTTGTTGGTAAAAATCAAATACAATCCTGTAAATCCTGTCCCCAAAGGCAACTGCTTGCCGTTTCATAATCACAAGGTAGGCAATCGTTGGGTGAAAGCCCTTCGCCGAACGGTTGCGTCGGCGTCAGCCGACTGGGAATTTATGTTATGTTGGATGTTTCGATTGCCTACCCAAAGTCCCGCAAGGGACGTGATGTGCATAACCGTAGGTGGAGCGAAGCGCAACCTACGGATCGGAATCCCCAACCCGATACAAAAACAAAAGGTAGGCAATCGTTCGCTGAAAGATTTTCATCTACGGTCGCATCGGCGATAGCCGACCGTGAATTTGTACAATGTTGGATGTTTCGATTGCCTAGGGCTGAAAGCCCTTAATATCTTAGCGTAGGGCAACGCCCTACGAATAAGGGATACATATAAATTTAAGCCCTGAAAGGGCGACATAGTAGTTGATAGGCGAAGGGTTGCCTACCTTTTGTTGGCAAACTTTTGAAAAAATTTTTGAGAAAAAATAAAAATAGTCGATATTCCCCCTTGTGAATTTTTGGGAGTCGGGTTATAGTATGTATTATTGTATACGCTCATAGGAGAAACCGGAGAAACCGAAAAAATCGGATAATCCAAAAAACCAACCGGTCGACGGTTCGATTCCGTCGGAGCGAAATGTGCAGGGGTAATGCAGGATGTATGACCTCAGTTACCGCTTCGAACCTGTACAACGTGTCCGGCAGCATTTCTACATGCTGTCCGGACTTTTTTTCCTCTTTTCTGTCGAAAGGAGGTCTCTGATGATCGATGTCTCTAAACTCCCCCATTTACAGGCTGAAATAGTCCTAATACTGCTGTGGTGTTTTATATTTTTTGAAATTATTTATTTGAGAGCATATTTTATCTAGAGGCATCATTCAAATTTTTTTGAAAAATGTCTTTTTTTGATGTTTTTTTCCGGATTTCTTTGAAATCGGTATTCCTTTAATCAGGTGATTTAGCTATACTTCCTCCTGAATTAGTCATACCAATTTCCAACCTCCTTTGCTTGTTATGGAATTAACCTTCGAAGGAGGTTTTTTATGTTAGCAACTACTTCCAATTCCGGCAACAGCAATTTTGTTCCCAATTCA
>JAITQV010000400.1 GCA_031288765.1 Planctomycetaceae bacterium | reverse complement strand
CGGTTTTGTTTTGAATCAGGAAGGATTTGATAAATCTTTTGGTGCGATTTTCACTCCGATAGAAACGTTAGGCTGTTACGATGAGCCTTTTTCTATTTTCGACAAAGAAATTCAATCTTTAACAGAAGAGGAAAAACAGTTACTTTTAACGCGTTCCGACGAATTACGTGATTATGATGATCGTCGAATTAAAGGGTCTTTTTACACGCCGTCAAAGTTTGTTGAAATGGCACATTCTATTTTGACATTACGTCTTGGTGATGACTGGAAAGATAAATATGTTGTTTTTGACGGTGCTGCCGGAAGCCGTAATTTGACAAAGGGGTATTCATTTCGTGAATTGTATTCGTCAACATTGGATTCATTGGATGTTGCAATGTATCCGCCGTTGCAGGGCGAAGGTGAATTTTTTCAATTTGACTTTTTGAATGATGATGAATCAAAATTACCGCAAGGATTACAGGATGCTTTTAAACAGAATAAACCGATTTTATTTTTTATGAATCCGCCGTATTTTGACGGCAAGCGGATAAAAACATTAACCGCCGTACAAGTATATGCACGTCGAATCGGACTGTCGAAAACAATTGATAAGAGTTCTTTATTTTTTACTCGTATTTTATTATTTGTTCAAAAATATCATCTTACGAATATTGTTTTTGCCGTGTTTTGTCCGGTATCTTATTTGTCTTCCGCAGTGTTTCAAAAACTACGTAAACTTTGGTGTTGTTATTTTAAGTTGGATGAAGCGGTTTTATTTTCTGCAAATCATTTTGTTGATGTTTCACAAGATTGGGCTATTCAGTTTGCTGTCTGGAGTTCGGGGCAAAATCCGACAACATCGGAATTTAAACATACTTGTATTGATATTGTTGACGGTGAAATTGTTAAGACTGGTAAAAAAACCATTTATAATTTTGATATGGTGTCTTTGGCAAATCCGAGACTTACTGTGGACTGGTTTAGTTGTCCGGTGAAAGAGCCGACTCAATTTATGCCGGGAGTTACATCGCAGTTTAAAGTTGTAAATTCATTGGACAACAGATATGTTACAAGTAATCGTGTTTCGGCGGATCATTTATGTTCACTTTGTTGTTCGCCGACATTATCGGTACATAGTCTTGCATTGGTTTGTAATCAACCGGGCTGTAATTTGAATAGTTCGAGTTTTGGGAATGTCGAAATAACACCCCGTAATTTTGAACGCGCCGTAGCGGTTTTTGCAACAGCGCGGTCGTTAAAATGTAATTGGATTACTAAAAAAGATTATTTCCACATACCGAATGAAAAGCATCCCCAATGGAAACAATTTGTAGCGGATAGTGTAATTTATAGTTTGTTTTCCAATGGTTCTGATCTTGTTTCGTTATATCGTATTTGTTATTGTGGTCGGTTTTATGATATTCCTAATGAATTTTTTTGGGTTTCAGTTGAAAATATGACCAAACTTGCGGAGAAATACCGGAACACATATACATTATCTATGTTGCGGGCGGTATCTGAACAACGTTTTGTTTTTAAGTGGTTACAGGAACATATTGAAGAAATTTCGGATGATGCTGCCAATCTTTTAGATATGGGTAATAAATTGTTGCGAAGTACATTTAAATATCGGATTGATTTTGATAAAGAGCGACCGGAAATTCAGATATGTAATTGGGATGCCGGTTGGTGGCAATTGAAAGAATTGTGGAAGTCGGTTGATAAGTCCGGTTTCAAGGAATTGGTAAAATTACGAAAAGAATTAGAAGATTCAATATATTTACGCAGTAATGAATTAGGGTGGTTTCGGCAAGATTAAATTGTTGGCGGGGTGATTTTGACTAAATGTTGTTATCGAAAAGATATTGAGCCGGAAGAATTGTATCACGAACAACGACCATGTAAAAAGAGAGCGGTTTACTGTTGTCATCCTGATGTACAGATAAAAATGCCGGACGGTTCAATTAAATTGTTACGTGTGTCGTCGGTTGATTGTTCGGCAACATCTTGTACTCTTTTCACACAATTGAACAATTAATTTCAAAAACCGGCAAATTTACCGGCTTTCTTTTTACACACAAATATTTATTTTTTTGTTATATTGCTTGCCGGTTAATTTTTAAGTCCGTTTTCAATTATGAAAGGAACGAAAACATGAGTAAAAATATTGCTGACATTTCGACGTTTGAAAATCTTCAAAATCAAGCGAATCAATCAATGGGATTTTCGTCTTCGATGTCCGTGTTTAACGGGGCGGATCCCAAAAAAGATGTTGAAAATGAAGATGATGAGGACGTGTTGAATGCCGAAGAGGAACTTTCTCAAAAGGTTGCTAATGCCGTATCGGATCTTGTTGATGAAAAGATAAAAAATGCCGATGCAGACAAAGATGATACGGCGGTTAAAAATACCGAAAAGGATCTTTCGCAAAAGGTCGCTAACGCTGTAGCGGATCTTGTTGACGAAAAAGTGAAAAATGCGGAGGCGTGTAAAGACGAAACGGCGGTTAAAAACGGTATTTTGAGTGATGCGTCTGCCCGTAAAGACAATCTTAAAAGCCGTAATTAAAAAATGGAGTATGTTATGGTTACGTTATCGAATGAACATTTACCGTGGCTCATTGTTATTGTCATGTCTATATTACTTTTGCTTCCGAAGTCCAATGGCGGTAAGACAGATTTTTTGAGTCGTCTTTTGGGTCTGTTTGGAATCAAGGTTAAGAAAGAGATCGAAGACATGGAACGAGAATCCGGTCTGATTGGCAGTGACGGTTTTGACACGGATTTGTACAAATATCGTATTCGGCGATTAGATCAAAAACTTAATCGAGAGCAAAACGATGTTTAATCAAAACGATAATCAGCGAATTGTTTTTGTATTGTTGATCGTTGTAGTGCTGGTATGGTGCTACAACGGTTGGCGATTACGTTACGTTCAGCCGGAACCGGATATTGTTAATTCGGTATATTCCGATACATTGAATCTTGATAAAATTAAAGAGATTGTATCGAAAATGCCGAATGATGACCGGGAACGATTATCAAAATTTTACAAGGCGTTTGCTACTGTGGTGCAGAATGACGATTCAACCCGAAACTGGTTGAGTCATTCTTCATTATTAAAAGAAACAAATTTACGGGCGGGTGTTATGTGTTTTGGTAAAGATTTGTTTGGAAAATATCCCGGTCTATCGGAGGAAATTGACGAACATTTGAAATCCAGTATTGGAATTGATAAGGAACATCGCTCAATTACTGCGGATGATCGTAAGCGGGTTGTATTTGCTTTGAATGAATTGTCTGATCTTTTTAAGGTTGAAACAAAATGACAGTAACAGATGAAAATAAAGGAACACAAACTACAACGCTTTTGCTCTTGCTTTTGTTGGGGGGTGCGTTAGGTTGGTGTATTTTTGGTATCTATAATGACAAATTTAATTCCAAAACATCGGATAAAGATGCGAATGCGAAATTATCCCGTGAATTGGATGCGCTGAATGCTCAATTACGGACAACAATTGAGGAGCAGGTAAAAACATGCCGTGCGAAAGGGGTAAATGTTTACGTTACGGATCCTTTTCCGATGATTGCGGAGGGGATTGATATTGAGACAACAATTACTCTTAAAATCAAATATCTTAATTGGCAGGTTGAAATTGTTATTGCACTATCTCGTATTTCCGGCACACAGCCCAATCCTGTACCGAATCCCAAACCGAGACCGGGCGGAATTGGCAGTGTTGGAGAAGTCGGTTCGTCGGGTTATGGTAGTTCGTTACCGAAAGGTTTGTCGGTTAGCGAATAATTTTATTCTATTATTTTTAGTTAAAGGTGATTGTTATGTCTAATAATAATGTTGCGGATATTTCAACATTTGAATCATTGCAAACCGGACAACATGCTAAAATCGGTGTTGGCTCAATATCAATATTCAATACTAAAGAAGATGTTGAGACAATAAAAAAGGCGCAAAAGGAATATTCTAAGGCATTAGACAAAGCAATTGAAGCAAAGAAAGAATATAGACAGGTATTGGATACGGTGAATAAAGATCGTAAAAAACAAAGCGATACACTCAATATTTCAAAAAACGAACAACTTAAAAAAGATTTTAAACAAGAAAGCGATGAGATTAGGGATTTGAATACTGATATTTTTACAAAAGAGAGCCAGGTAAAGGGGTGAAATTATTTTGTATTATTCTCTTGGTGTAGGTGTTGGAATACTTTGGTTGCGAGTTGTTCATGTTTTGGGTTGTTGGGATCGTCGATTCTTTTAATAATATCGACTTCCAGTTTAATAGATTCGCGGCAAAAATCACAAAGTTCTATCGGAAGATCCATGTAATAGCCAAAGGCTGTGTCTATTGTTCCAAGCACAACTATTGGTACACGATCAGCAAATAGTGAACAGTCTTTTAATGATTGTGGTAGTTGGAATTTACAATTTCGAAAGTTATTTAATGCCTGAACACGTTGCCATCCGTCAATGACTTCAAAGGTGTGTTTGTTGGGTGAAAACTCGCTGGGCGGGGTATTTAATTCTCGTATAACGATGGGCGGACTGTATGATTGCCGGAGAACACTATCAATAAAGGCTTGTTGCTGTCTTTTTGTCCATTGTTTGGTTCGTGTGTAGTCTTTTCGTTGTTGGTAATCTTTAGGAAAATTCCAAAGAATACCGAGAGGGACAGATTTACGGACAACAGTAATCAATGGTTTGTATCGGATCATAGCGGACATTTTGAACCAGATGTTAAGGTTAAGTGGTTACATGTATTATAAAAGTCGGTTATTTGATTGATTTTATTTAGTAGCGGTGTGATTATTATGAAAATGAGGACTATTTGTAAATTTTTAATATTTATACAACGTCAACACAAACTGTTTTTTTTTTTGTTATATTGCGAGCCGTTTCAATTCAACATTCACTTTTTCACAAAGGAACTAAGTTATATCAAACAATAATTTAGTCGATATTTTTGTATTTGAAAATTTTCAAGAACAAGCCCATCAATCGATGGGCTTTTTTGTCTTCAATGCCTGTGTTCAATGTGATGTTTAGTTTATTGTTATTCATATAAGTTTGAAGGTATGATTATTAGATTGTTTTGAATATGGTTTTTATTGTTTAATCGGTTTTTATTTTGGTGAATTTAATTT
>JAITQV010000304.1 GCA_031288765.1 Planctomycetaceae bacterium | reverse complement strand
ATAGACACAATGATTCTTTAACCGTGAAAACCACAAAAAAACAATCGGCTTAATAATTACAAAATACGACGTTTTTGCCATGTTTTCAATGTTTGAGCAGGTTAAGGAAAAGGTCTATTATATACTTTCAACTCTCCACTATTCAGGTATCTATTCAGGTATAAAACCGTAAGCAGCAGCAAGAATTCGAATAGGATGAAACGTTTTTTTTCTGGCTCCGTGTTCCATTTGAAGACAACAAGCATTGCAGTCGGAAACCCCAAAATCAATCTCAGAACGACGCAATTCCTTAAATAAAGCAACCCCCATCCGAAGTGAACGACGATAATTTTTCCGCTTAAACCCAAATGTTCCCGCCATTCCACAACAACCCCGCTCTATCCGGCATACATTCAATTCCGGTATCAAACGAAGTAATTCCTCCGCCGGAGTAGGAAAATTGACGCGTTTTGCCGTTTGGGTAATACCGCGGCACGGAGCATGATAACCAACCGTTTTGCCCGACATTTTATGCTTCGGTACAAAATCAAGCCGGAGCTGCCCTTCACGGTAACGTTGTAAAAGAAAACCGCAAAAATCAACCACTTGCGACGAAACCAACTCCGTGTCCATATCATCAAGAATATTCCGGTAATCCCAAGATAAACAAGACGCCGACGCCGGCTCCAACGTAACTATATGATAACCCTGACGAATCAAATCGGCAAAAAGTAAAGAATTTTGCCGTGCAAGACGTTCCGCATGATCAAAATGCCCCACTGCAAACGAACTTAAACCCGAAGGACGTTGACGCGGCGGAATATACACACTGCAATTGTTGTGCTCCAAAATCCGAACCGCCAAATCCGCTAACTTCGTGTCAAAATGATTCGCAAACATGTCTATAAACAACGCCACCCGATTCGCCTGAAAATGTTCCGCAGGTTGCGGCGGTTTGACCAACCAGTTTGACCATTGCGTCCTCGCTAAGAATGTAACCTTCGCCAGCTTGGGAATCGTCCGGCTTTGCGGAATTTGTAAAAGCTTTTCCAGCAGCCACCGCATGAACGGATTGGAAGTTGCCCAATTGACCGGACAACTAACCATCGCCAGAAAACGGAGCACCGTATCAATTCGGGAAAAAAACCGGTCTTCCAACGAAAGTCCGTGCGCCGCAACATACGCACTCTTACAGCGAAACGCCAAATTGGAAACATCCACTTCCGCCGGACATTCAATACGGCACATCCCGCATTGAATACAATAATCCGCAATCTCCTTCGCCTTCTCCTGCGTCAGCATTTCCAATTCCAAATCGCCCGTAAGTACCCCGCGAAGAAGATTGGCTTTCGCCCGCGGCGACGTGTTTTCCTCCATGAGATGACGAAACAACGGACACATCCGGCTAACAGAATCATTGCGGAAACATTCGCCGCAACCATTGCAAAGATATGTTGATTCGAAAACGTGTTGCGGTTCCCATTTCAGTTGCAATTCAATCTGGCTTGAAAAATTGCCGGAAATGCTTTCTGCGGTATCCTGATCGGAACTATCCGTATCAGTTGTTGTTTCGGTTGTTTCCATGTAAGGAAAAAGCCCCGAACCGACATGGCTGGAACTTCCGCGACCAACTCCCGCATGACTCATCTCAAGAAAATTGGAATCGTAAATTCGTTTTGCCGGATGTTCACTGCCGCGGCACGATAATCCGTTTCGTACATGGTTTGTCCATTGCGAAGTATCAGGAATAATTTTCCCCGGATTAAATAAATTGTCGGGATCGAAAATGTATTTGATATGCCGGAAAATGTGAATCAGGTTGGGAAACTGTATTGGAATGAATCGGGATTTCAACAGTCCCGTTCCGCTCTCCGAACTCACCGTACCGCCGTGTTCCAAAACCAACGTGTAAACATCTTCGGTTAAACGTTCCAATGTTGCAACCGGTTCCGGCTTTGAAAAATCAATTATCGGATGAACCCGAAGATGTCCCTGTCCCACGTGTCCCGAAATGGAAGCGGTGATTTCACGGCGTTTTAAGACGTTTAAAAGTTCCATGAGAAAATCACGAAGAGCCGGAATCGGAACCGCTAAATCATCGAAAATCGGCAGCGGTTGGAATGAACGCCGCATCCGAAACAGAATAAGTTCCGCCCGATGAAGAAAATCATCAAAACGTTCAAAATCTTCCGAAGTCTCAATACGGATTGCATGGAAACTGAGGCGTTCTTTTTTATGAACCGTTTCGATTAATTGAGTGAGGCGTTGCCGGACGTGAACAGAATCGCCGGGAGTAAGAACATCTCCGGCATTCAACTCAACCAATAAAACCGCTTCGGTCTCCACCGGAAAAAAAGGCTGAAACCGTGAATCACATTCACACACCATATTAAGCCGGCGCCGGTCAACAAGTTCGCAAATTGCCGGACGAAACTGCCGAATCGGTTCCGCCGCAAGCATTGCCTTTTCAAACCCGTTGAAAAAAAAGACCGCACCGGCTTTTCGTTCGGGACAGGGAACCGTTCTGAGTTTGGCTTCGACAATCAAACCGAGCGTTCCTTCACTTCCGAGCAGAAGTTGGGCTAAATCGACCAAATTTCCCTCTTCGCCCTGAAGAACGCGCCGGCAACAATAACCCGCCCGATTCACCGGAACTTGACGGGTAAATTCCGAATTGATTTGGCGCAACGAAGGCGACAGAATCCGGTAAACATCGTCGGCAACAGGGTGTTCTTTGCCGAGAACAATTCCCCGCGCCAAAGCAATTCCCCGCGCCACCGTATCACGTCCGCCGAAAAACGAGGAACTTGAAAGTAAAGAGTTGGAAGAATTGGAGAAAATATGTGTGTGTTTGGAAATTGATTCGTTTCGCGGCGTGTCAATTGCTTGAGGAAGAGATTCGCGGTTGAGCGTGAGGATTTCGCCGTTGGCTAAAACAATCTTGAGTTCAAGGAGATGTTCATCGGGAAAACCGTATTGCAGCCAACGGGCACCGGCTCCGTTACGGGCTAAAACGCTTCCGATTGTGGTTGCGGACTGAAAACCGGTAACCGGTGCAAAAGTGCGTGATTGAATTTTGTCGAGAACATTATTGAGCCGCCGTCCCATCATTCCGGGTTGAACCACAACGGAATCGCGGTTCAAAGCAAGAAGACGACGCATAAATCGGCTGAAATCAAGAATAAGACCGGAACCAAGAACTTCACCGGTTGTTCCGGTTCCGGTGCCGCGGGGGTGAATGGGAATATGTTTTTCCGCGGCATACTGAACACACGCAACAACATCGTTTATATCACGAGGCCAAACAACCCCTTGCGGGCGGCATTGCAATATTCCGGCGTCTGTGGAATAGAGTTGCCGGGTGATTTCGTCGCAACAGACTTCTCCGCGAATTAGCCCTCGAATATCGTCTTGAAGCCGCGCCTGCTGGGGAAAAAGGTAAGGCATAATACCTCAAAACGAAAAAAAATAACTAAACCTGTAAGACCTGACCAAACCGGAAAACACTAAAAATTATCTTTATTAAAAAGTCTTTTCCGAATTAAAGGCAACACTAATATAAAATAGGATATTTATGAAGTAGGATGTTTATGAAGATAGGAAATAGGAAAATAGTATAGACTAAATTTTGGTTTTTTAGAATATCCCCTCTAAAGCAAAAGTATCTGCACAATTTTTTGTATTTTTCTAATTGTTTAGGGTTAAATATTCCGCTTGCGGCAAACTGATTTCCGCAGGAAATCCCGATCAATAGAAAATTAACGACCAACAAATCAATAAATCTCCATAGGAAATTCATCTAAATAAAAGCAAAACATGTGAAACTTCTACGAAGTTTTTGATTTACGTTGGAAATTTTTTCTATTGATATTCTTCTCTACGGGCAATTGCTGAGAACAATGACGCAAGACAACCTTATTTCCAACCTAATTTTTCCGAACAAAACAACCTCAGTAGCCAATAATTCCCCCACAAAACCGACCTCATTAGCTCATTTTTTTGTTCTAAGCCCGCAGGGCAAGATGTGCATAACCGTAGGTGGAGCGAAGCGCAACCTACGGATCGGAATTTCCCAACCCGACAAAAGGTAGGCAATCGCTCGCCGAGGGGCTTTCACCCATGATTGCGTCGGCGTCAGCCGACAATGAATTTGTACAATGTTGGTTGTTTTGATTGCCTTCAAGTCCCGCAAGGGACGAGATGTGCATAACCGTAGGTGGAGCGAAGCGCAACCTACGGA
>JAITQV010000270.1 GCA_031288765.1 Planctomycetaceae bacterium | reverse complement strand
CATGATTTTGTCATCAATATTCACATCATCAATTAAGGGTTCATACGTTGTGGTGAAAGTATGAGGTTCTGCGGTTGTTTTCCCACGAACAAATTTCATCGGAATTTCTGTTGCACACTGATAAACATCGCCGGGAATTTCACCAAGCCGCATTTTCGGACCGGCAAGATCAACCAGAATACCAACTGTAACTCCAAGTTGTTTGCTAACTTTTCGAATCCGATCAAGCCGTGTTTGAGCCTGATCCGTACCGCCGTGCGCCATATTGATCCGAAAAACATCAACCCCCGCCAATATCAATTGTGCCAACATCTCTTCCGTGTCGCTGGCAGGACCAACTGTTGCAACAATTTTTGTGTGTGAGGGACGAAGCTGTGGAAATGTAAGATTTGTTGTCATAAAAAATAAAAAATGTTAAAGTAAATATTCGTGAAGAATTTTTGTATCTATTCAATCATCCAGCCTTATTTCAAAAAACAATCTCAAAACTAAATAATTCAACAAATGACTGAATAGATACGAAATATTTACGAATTTTTTTTTTTTTCGCCTGATTCGTATTTTCAAAAAAACAAACTTGTTAACGTATTCATTCTTTGTGAATTATTTTATGGTTTTGCCGTTTACGGATATTTGATTTTCCATTCAATTCAGGCTTCCTTCGAGCAACATTCCGTCCATGAGTATTGCTGTTATCGATTTTGTTTTCAATGCGTTTATGTAACGAACTAAGTTGTTAACCGCTACACGGCGTTGAGTGTATAACTCCAGATAAATACTTTCTTCTTTAAAATATTTTTCTCCGGTTTGCCGTAACACTTCAAAAGAATCGGGAATAATAGATGTTTCATAAACATGAATCAATTCACAAGCGTTGTTGTGATCGGAAAAAATGGTTGCCAACTGCCGATGAAGTGATAAAGTCATCCGCTCAACTTCCCGTTGAGAAGCGGCAACTTCCGCACGAGCCTTGATAATATTTCCCCGATTATTGTCGTAAATTTTCAACGGAACCGAAATACCGACAAAAGGAACTGTTGTTTCAGCAGGAATATCACGGGCAAGTGAAAATGTTGCAAAAATATTTGACGTTTGTTCCGCTTTTTCACGCTCCAAATACATTCTTGCCTGTGCGGTTTTCAATCGGACTAAAACCAATTGAGGACTCGTTTGCAAAAATTGTGCCCATGTGGTTTCCCAGTTGCGCGGCGGAGAACGATCTATCAAAGAACCGCGAACCGGTTGATACGGTAAATCCGGTGTCCCCAAAATTGATACCAAACGCCGCCACGCTGCTAACCGGTTGTTTTCCGCCTGTTTACAAATTAAATCCGCATTACAGAGCATGGTTCGAAATTGTAACACGTCAAGTTGTTGAGATTTCCCTTCTTTTTGTAATGCTAATGCAACCTGTAACAAATCTCTGCTGAGATTTTGTGCAAATTCATCAACTTTGTGTATTAGAATTGCGTGGAGCATTTCGTTATGGGCAATTCGCAAATCGTTCCATAATTTGACACATTCCATCGCATATTCCTTGCGCGCCGCCTCAACACTATACGATGTAACCGCACGATTAAGTTTTTTCTTCTTTGCCGTAACAATTTCCTGAGAAATACTGAGACCGTGTTTGCCGATTTCTCCGCGAACACCCAAACTATCACCGCTATAAGTAACTATCGGATTGGGATACAACCCTTCCTGAAAATGTTTACCGGACGCTGCGGTAATAAAATTCGCTTTTTGCCGGAGTGACGGATTAGATGTTTGGGCAATTTCCCAAAGCTCTTCAAGCGAATAACCTTCGTGAAGTGTTCCCAACTCTTCAAATGTAGGGGTGGCGAAGGTTGCGGTTTCCAATTCGTGCCAGATTTCTTCGATATATTTTTGCCCCGGAGCACGCGACACTTGACGCGGAATTGACGGAAACTGTGCCGTTTGTACCGTTTCCAATGATGCCGGTACGGATTGCGCCGTAACAGAAACCGTCCCAAAAACAGCCAAAATCAATATCAAACTAATTTTTATCCGTAAAATCCGGCTAAACCGGCAATCTATCCCGTATGGTTTTGCGCTTTTTGTTTTATCCATAACCCGTTATCTCCGATACCGATATGATTAGACATGCCAAAAAGAAAAGTAAAAGAAAAAGAAATAAAAGAAAAGTAAAAATATTGATACCGTCGTTTCGTAACAATATCCGATTTACCGTTGTATTGACAAGCCGAAATTAAATTTACCGCTGTTCCCATGACCGATCTCCGCAAAAATTATAAATAACTTTGTTTCCTATCGGCTGTTTCCAATAATAAATTTACTTTTTAACAGAATTTATTGCAAATATGCCCATTACGTTTTAACTCCGGTTTTTATGGTGTTCATAAAATAATAATCAACAATTATGTTTGGCATGCCCGATTAAAACACGATAAATTGTTTAACGATTTACACGGTTAAACGGTTTGATGATATTCATTTTTATATATTTTGCTAAAATTTAGCCTTGAATTTAATATAGTTTGGCTGAATAGTTGCAACTAAAACCCCATCTTTTTCATCAAAGTCACCAAGCGCACTCTTCAGAATCTGCCAATACTTTTCTGAAATTTCCAAAATCATTCTTGGTTTTTTTGTCATTGTACTGACCTCAAAAAATTACATACTCCATATCATACTTTTATGTATTCAGTAAAACACATACTTGAAAAATTATTTGGAAATAAAATGGAAGTGAAAAGTGTTATCTCCCTCTGTATGTTCAAAATAGTTCGGATCAGATGAAAAGTGAGGTGTGTGGTAGTCCATTCTAAAAATCATTTCTTTTGAACTGTCATGTTGTGTCCACATGCCGAGACCAAACAATCTTCCACGATATTTTCCTCCATTACTATCAGGGTTATTAGGTGAACCACCTCCAAAAGCTAATCTGATTTTTTTGGTGTTTATACGAATACCAGGTAACGGGAAAGACTCAAAAGTTGGATTCAAAATAAATGACTCTACTGGTGTTGGCATTAAAATCAGCCATTCAAATTTAGGGTTCCTATATCTAGTGAACATAATATTGGACTTTGTACGCCAAACAATAGATATGATTTTTGTAATATTCAATTGTAAAGCAATAGCAGCATTGGACCATGTACTCCCTTGCAGCAATTTTAATGTTTCAGGTGCATTTGAATTTGCCCACGACTGAACGCTTGATTGAATTTGCTGAATTATTATTGCTTGTAGCTGACCACCAGATATTTGTGT
>JAITQV010000134.1 GCA_031288765.1 Planctomycetaceae bacterium | reverse complement strand
ACACGAATTTTATAGTGTCGATATTTTTGTTTTCTACGCGATATACCTGAAAAACAGCAATTTCCGCAGGAAATGAAAACGAGACTCTCCATTGCCAACCAAATGATAACTTATAATTTTATTCATGTTACTGCGACAAAAACCTTCAATTCCCAAAATCGTCGGTACAAATGCAAAAAAGTGTTTTAAGAATTAAATCATCCATTTCGCTTTTGTTTAAAATTATTACAAACTGTCGTAAATGAATGTTGTTAAACATATTAAGTCAACCAAACACGTAACTCTTCTGCAAAAAACTTAAAATCCACAGGAGCTAATTACTCTATTTCTCAAAATTTAAATAGACAGTTACGTCTTTTTGTGTTTTATTTTTTGTTTTTATTTAGAAAAATCTCAATTGTGTAAAATGTTTGTCTCGTTATATGTTTATGTTTGGCGGAATGGCGGTTTGGATTTCTTTGAATGTCGGTTTTGGGCGGAAATCCGGGAGGTTTTTGTATTTGATATTTTTTCGTCCAAAATATGTTCCGTAATATTGACCGTTGGAATCAACCCACGTCGTCAAACGCACCCAATCTTCAACCGGCATCTTGACCTCATAATGCCCCGCGTCCAACAACTTGACCAACTTACTCGCATGCGAACCCAACGAATACGGCGGCAAAATATGATTGTTGCCTGCCTTCGGATGGTTTTCCCGAATCACCGGAAACGCCCCCCAATCCATCAACGTCTCATAAGAACGGTTAAACAACGGCGTTAAATCAGAGGATAAATTTATTTTGCCCTCAGGTTTTTCATTGCTGTGACATCGGACGCAATGTTTGTCCAGAACAGGTTGAACGTCTTCAAAATACGAAAGCGGTCTTGCGCCTGAAATTTCGCCGGGTTGGGCGTCTGCGGTTTCCGGCTCACGCCTCAACGCCGCCGCCATCGTCCCGCCAACAACCGGACTTTGCGACGCCCGCTCATGACAACCGACACACGACCGAACTTCGCCCGGTCGCAAATTGATAAACGTCCGTTCACGCTGTACCTCCCGATAATTCGCGTCCAACGCTTGCAGAAAAATATTCTTGTCCGCCGGAACAACAAAATTCGCCGAACCATCCGCCTCAACCTTAACAATTCCATGCTGCGCCTTCAAAGCAAGATGCGTTTTCTTTGTTATAACGGAATGTTGCTGATCGTATTCGTCACCGCCCCAGAACCGGCGCGCCGACCAAGGACGCGGAACATGTTCATTTATACGAATATACTTAATCGAACCTCGCGCCACATTCTCCATGCCCGCATAAATATCAAGCACGATCAATTGAGCAAGATTCTTCGCCGCAAGTTGCGTATCTTTGGCAACCGCCGGCGTTGACGGAGTTTTCGTTGCACGAACCGGTATCGCGCTCCAAGCCGAAAATTTTTCGGGACGGTAAAGTAATTCACGTTCGCCTTTATCGTTGATCAGATAGATCGCGTAAGCGTTCGGCGTGTTGAAGTTTTCGTTGGGATTATAGGAAACGATAAATTCATGTTCGCTGATTGGAAAGGGATCCATGAATAAGGGACCTTGATTTGTGTTACCGCCTCCGTCGCGGGAGAGGTCGTTTTGTATGGTTTTGGAGTTTACCGCCGGCGGCACGTATAGTTTCGTAAATTGTTGGCCGTTCGGCGGCGATTGCCAATTACTTTGGTGCTGCTGGTCAACATCGGGCGTAATGTACTTCACACCGTCAACAGTTTGCCGGTCGTATGTTGTGTCCACCAACAGCACGGTTCCAAGACCGACGGGCATGTGCGGCGCACCGATACAGACGAATTTATGGGGTTGATTGGGAATTTGCCGACCAACATTGAAGACGGACGGGTAAGCGATATTGGCGCCGTAAACTTCGGAGGACGCCGTGCCGTCGGGATTCAACGCCCAAAGTCCTTTATTTGTTACCGAACCGTTGTCCACGTACTCCCAACGCGTGTACAAAATTCGTCCGTCTTCCATGATTACCGGACAAGTTTCCGACAACGCATTATTGGACAATTTCTCAATATTTTTACCGTCTTTATCTGCGCGGTATAAAACCGTAACCGTCAAATAATCGGGACCATCGCAAGGGATACCGTATTCGCAACGGGTTGAGATGAAGACGAATCCGCCGTCGGGCAAATAAGCGGGGTGCATATCGTCGGTGTGGTGTCTGTAATCGCCGCCGCCCCAATGTCTATGATTTCGCATCCAATATTTATTGATTCGCGCTTCTTCGTCGTCGGGCGGGAAAGTGAGTTGACGCAAACCGGTGCCGTCGATATTGACTTCCCAAATGCGATAACCTTCGCCGTTTTTGGCGCGATAATCGAAGATCACTTTCTTGCCGTCGAATGAGAGGTTGCAGCGGTCAATAATTCCGTCTTTGAGCGATGGGGCAAGCGAACGGACGGTTCCGTCTTTGAGCGACAACGCGCAAAGTTCGCTTCCGAAGATGCGCGAACCGTCGATGAAATCGGTGTAATAGTGGGACGATTGAAAGGTGGCGCGGTTTACGAATATGATTTCGTTGACGTCGGGCAGGAGTTGTTTTAATTTAGCGCGTGTGGCGGCGGTAATTTGTTTTTCTTTTTCTTTACGTTCCGCGTCTGCGATCCGGCGCAACTTTTCGGCTTGTTCAAGAATAATATCTTTATCGGGGAAGTTGGCGTCGGTAGTGATTCTGAAGCCTCGAAAATGCGGCATGAGGTTTATTGTGGAGATATTTAGCAGCCATTCGCCTTTTGTGAGTTTTGTTTTGCGCAGTAATTTCCATTTTAGGTTTGGCGCTTTGAATCCGCCGGTGATTTCGCCGGCAATGTTTGCGGCAACAATTTCGTTGCTTTTATTTTGAGTTTGGTAAATTTTGAGGGTACAAGGTCTGATTTCGTTTGAGGCGTAGAGCGCTTGGATGTAGTAATCGCCGTCTGTTTTGACGTTGAATTTCCAGGTAATCGAGCCGCTTTTACCGTGCAAGACGCAAAGTTTATCCCAATTTTTATCGGCGGCGGCGATGTTGCCGTGGGATTCGGCGACATTTATTGCGGGGATGATAATTTCTTCGGCGGCGGTTAAGTGGGCGGTGTTAAATCTTGTTTGCAATATAATTATTGTGCAAAGGGCGAGCAATACGGTTGTTTGTAAAATTTTTGACATGGTTTATAGTTTTTTGTTTAAGGGTTGGGGTTGAAAACAGAGTTATGTTGAAACATTATACCGGATAGTTGCAAACCGATCAATATTTTACTGTCTATTTTAATTTTGCGTTTTTTGGTTATTGGGGCGTACGGGTAACGTATCGCGCAATATTTTGAAGCGGTATTGCGTTTATGTTGAGAAGGCAATTTATTTTTTGTTTTAATTATTGAGATTGCGGCGATTAGAGATCGGGCGGTTTTAGAATTGCAAACAGAGAAACGCCTTTTTGGTATGATTTTTTGACAAATGCCAAAATGTTTTTGAGTGAAAATTCTTTCAATCTCCGTTTTATCGTTCCAAATACGGAAATAATAATTTCGCGCCGTTCGGCACCGCGTTGTGATTTACTGATTCGTGCGGTTTTCCGGGCAATCGCTTCACGGCGTAAATTCCGTTCACTTTGGTTGTTGGTACTTTCCACTTCGGGGTGTTCCACAAACACAAA
>JAITQV010000057.1 GCA_031288765.1 Planctomycetaceae bacterium | reverse complement strand
ACTATGTTCTTCAGGTCTCCATAGTACGGTATCATCCCAAAAATAATCTATTGCATTGTAATCTAACATTTCAGCTATTAGGGTGCAAGCAACAATTTCAGCAGGAATATGATAAGCATTACTTGCTCTTATTATAGTTCCATTGAGTACCGAAAGGTATTCTTTAGCTTGTGAAAAGAATGTTTGATTAATTGATGTAAAGAATCTATTTATGAATGTACTTGGTAAAAAATCGTATGTGTAACCTATAACCGTAAGCATTGATGCTATACTACCAGCGGTAATTATTTTGTCTCGCATATTTAGTCCTTTAAAAAACCTTCCAAACAAACCTAAACCATATATGCCAACTCCAACAATACCTCCAGACATGATACTTCCTAAGACACCTGTACGGTAACTATTGATAGCTGTATTTATATCCATTTGACCTGTTGCATAACCATAGATAGAATTGATTGCTGAAAATCCAATGCCTGCAACAGCAACACCGATACCAATACTAACAGACACGGATGCCAAAGACTTTCCGCTTGGATCAATTCCATTGACCGGATCGGCATGAGTGTACAGATATTTATGTAATGATTGTGGGTCATTCAAATTCCCAAAGAACGGATCGAGGCGATTGAATCTTCCGGTTGCAGGGTCGTAATATCTTGCCCGTAAATATTGTTGTCCGATTTTAGAATCGAATTGTTCGCCGCGGTACAGAAATTCCGTCAACGCGACAGATGGATCGAAACCAATGGCGTTACCGTAAGCATCAAATGCGTAGAGTTCGACGATTGCACCGGCAAGATCTGTTAAAACTCTGGTACTTCCATGCCCGTCGAATGTGAAGTAAAACTCTTGTTCTGTTCCGCTTTTAACGGTTATTTGGGCGATTTTGTTACGTCCGATAATGTATGTTGAGTTTGGACAACCCGAATATTTTCACGTTTTTTACGCTTTATAACGAATTTAATAGGAACAATAAATCCCCTACTATTATCGTTACTGTCAATGTTTATTTACCTAATTGTCAAAGATCATTCTAAAAGTATATCGCAATTTGTTTATTCTTTCAATAATAACTCATTCCCACATCCTTTTATTGAGAAAAGTTTTTAAAAAATTCCGCTGAAATATTACAATGAATATTGTCGAGAAATAATATCATTTATAATGTGATTTATATTTAGTTTGCAACAACGAATTTGATACGTTTTATTTTTTCTTCGGCAAGAGCGGTTTGGATTCCGGCGAGAAGTTCCGATTGGCGGAATGAAAGTTCCTGAACAAAAGCGTGATGTGGTACTGCGATTTCAAGAGTTCCTGATTTGAGCCCAACTGCCCGCGTTACCGATCCATACGGTTCGCCAACCGTTTCACGCCAGATTCGAGTAATTTGTTCGATATTTCGTTGATTTTGGAGTCCGTACTTTGTAATTAGTTGAGGTAAAATATCCGCAACATGAACAACTCCAACCTTTGGAGAAGCGGAAAACGCAGTTTTCTTTTTCGTGGGGCGCATTTTCTAGGCAATTGATGACACGATTGAGTTATAACCAAAAAAGGAACGACTTCACATGAAGCCGTTCCTCTGATAGAAAATTAATTACAATATCTTAACGAATTGTTTGTTTTCGCCGATATCGCTTTACTAAGGGAACAAAACCCGCAAGACTCACACCAATAATAAGTAAAGTTGCCGGTTCAGGAGTTGTGGGAGTAGGCGGATCATTTCCTTCTTGTGGATTATCTGTTAAGGCTATGGGCGCTTCCACTAATGGTTCCCGAGAATTAGGTCTTACATTTGCACCTGTTGGGGGTGCTGCTCTGGATTGTAAAAGGGGGGGAGCATCTTCTGTGAACGAGGTTGCTTGTGGTTCCGGTTCGACAATTGGTTCTTCCACATAGCTTTCAGCCGAATTATTACCATTCGACGGATTCGTTGCACAAGTTCCCGATGATGCCTGATCATCTCCGGTTTCTTCATAGTTGAATGACATTACGGTTCCCGCAGGATCCGTAAATTCAGGTGCTTTGCCGCTGCCGCCGCTGTCCAGGTCTGCAAATACAAACCCCGAAAGTCCCATCAGGACAACTGCCAATCCGATTTCTTTCAGTTTGAAATTAAATTTCATTGTTTATCTCCTTACATTGAAATATTAAAATTAAATCATTAAAAGACACTTTTAAACAATTTTAAGTTGAAATAGGAAAAAAGTAAACTACCTTTCTCAAATTTTTTCATTTTTTTAAATTAAAATAGGAAAAAATTGGCAATCATATTACCTATTATCAAAACTACTTGAATCTAAAACAATGTTTAACAAAACTGTCAATTCAATAAAGCAATTTTTGTGCCATCTATATTTTTTTAACAAATGTTTTTGCGAATATTTATAATATATTGATATTAAAGAGATTAAATCTCTTTTATTTTGGTTTTATTGGTCAATAAATTATTTTATTAAAAGGCAACAAACAATGTAAGTGTTGTAAAAAGATACATTACCTTGTAATAAAAGTGATTCACGTGTTTAATTTTGAAAAAGTGTCTGGTTAATATAATCGGCTTGATATTCTCTGAATAATGGAAAATTTTCTTAACGTTCTTCTGCCGGTTAATAAAATGGGCGTTTTTATAAGTAAAATCAATTATGATATTGTATAGAGATTCGATAGTTGCTATACTACTCAGCTAATGCCAAACATGATAACCTAAATTCGGGGTAAATACAAGAGCCTTTTATTTGTTCTTGTTGAGCAGCGGAAATAATGATGCCAATTGATTGGAAGAAATGAGTATTGCCCGAAAGGCGACCGGTATCTCCAATTCACGATTCAAAAAATCCGTGTTAATAACATTTTACGTCAACATTACATCTTAACACTATTTTTCATTTTTTAATATGCAAGCTGTTGTTTATTATGCGCCTGGTGATATTCGGGTGGAAGATATTCCCAAACCGCAACTTCGTGAAGGTGAGTTGCTTATTCATGTTGATGCTTGTGCTGTTTGCGGAACAGACCTCAAGAGCAAACATCACGGGAATCCGCGAATCAAGGCTCCGCTCGTAATGGGACACGAATTTACCGGAATCATCGAAGAAATTTCACCCTCTGCCGCCGGAACATGGAATATTGGTGATCGGATTGTTATGGCAACCAGTATTTCGTGCGGCGAATGTTATTACTGCCGGAACCACTTTCGTAATCTTTGTACAAATTTGGCTCCAATGAGTTTTTCGTATCCCGGTGGTATGGCGGAATATGTTACAATTCCTGCGTTGGCGTTACGAGGCGGTCATGTTATTAAAGTTCCGGTTGAAGTTTCGGGTACGGCTGGAGTGAAAGCGGAATGGGCGGCTCTGGCGGAACCGACCAGTTGTGCCGTTAATTCGGTACAGCAAAGTCATATTCGGCAAGGAGATACGGTTCTTGTTATGGGAGCCGGTCCTATGGGGTTGCTCAATGCTGTTGTAGCAAAAGCGTTTGGAGCCGAACAAATTATTATGTCGGAGCTCAACGAACTCCGCCGTAATCAGGCAAAAAATTTCGAGATTGATTTTGTGGTTGATCCGGTGAAGGATAATCTGAATGAAGTTGTCAAATCCATCACAAGAGGAGTTGGAGCCGATGTGGTTATAGTTGCCGCTCCAGCCGCCCAACCACAGGAACAAGCGTTATCATTCGTCCGAAAACAGGGAACTGTTTGTCTTTTTGCTTCGTTGCCTGTTGGAAAAAACATCCTGAACATTGATAGCCGTTTAATCCATTATGGTGAAATCCGGCTTATTGGTTCCAGTGATTCAACACCGGAACACGTCAGGAAAGCGGTTGAATTGATTATAACGAAAAAAATTCCGGCGGAAAAAATCGCTTCCCATCTTTTACCTTTGCATCAAATTGAACAGGCTTTTGAGTTAATGACCAGCGGCGAAGCGTTACGTGTTGTTCTGATTCCACCGCAATCCGCATAAAAAACAAGACATAAATATTATCTGATTTTATTGTTTTGCGGTATTGTTCAACAAAAGATTGAATAAATACAAAGAATTTCAAAGCATTGGGGAGGATTTTAAAAAAGAGTTTGGAAAGGTTTCAAAAGAGTCGGGATTATTTTTTAAGTACAGATTTTATTTTTTAACTGTAAAACTCGCGAAAAAAGCAATCGGCTGAATAATTACAATCAATTTATAGGTTAGGTAACCTTTGTAGTAAAAGGTTGTTTACTTTTTGGTTATTACCGTGAATAATTACGAATCTTCCGATTCGTTTTTCTTCAAACGCGCTTCTTCTTTTTTCCGTTTCTTTTCCTCTTCCGGATCGGTAACCTGAATGTGTCCAAGAAATTGCGCCAAATCTCCAAAACTGCGAAGCGCTTCTTTACCTTGTTTCATTTTGTCGGAAATCGGTTTGAGTTCTTTCGTTTTTGGAACAGCAACAAATGTTTTTACACGATTGCGACTGTTGGCTTCACGATTACTCTGTTCCCGATTACTGTGTTCACGATTGCCGTGTTCAGACCGGTTTTTGTTTTGGTTGCCGCGCTTATCCTGATGATGTTCCTCTTTACGCGGAAATCGATTTCCGTCATATTTTTTCGTCTCTTCGTTTTGTGGTCGTGTTTTTTCCGTATGGCGGTTTTCCGAATGTTGCCGGTTATGGCGTTCCGAAGATTGTGCAACCGGTTTTCTTTCTGCCGAAGATTGATCGCTCAATTGTTCCCGATGTTCATTCCGGTGAGATTCGCGGCGTTGTTCGGTTGCCGGATGTTCCGGTTTCGGCGGTTTTTCCGCTCCGGGCGGACACATTGACAAAGAAACACGTTTTCGCTTGTGGTCAACGTCAGCCACCCAAACCCGAACAATATTCCCAACCGCAACCTTTTCATGAGCATCCCGAATATACCGTTCTGCCATCTGACTGATATGAATCAAAGCGGATTCGTGTAAACCAATATCGACAAACGCCCCAAAATCGACAACATTTAAAACGGTTCCGGTTAATTCCATACCCGGTGTTACATCTTCTATATGAAGAACTCCCTTTTTGAAAATCGGCGGCGGTAACGATTCACGCGGATCACGTCCGGGACGTGCAAGATCGTCAAGTATGTCACGCACCGTGAAAAGCCCAACTCCCAACTCCGTTGATAATCGGGAAGCCAATTCTCCAATTTTGCTCTCCGCAATTTTGTTAGCAAGTTCTTTGACTTTTTCGTTGTTTTTCAAATCGTCCACAGAAAAACCGAGTTTCTCAAGAATTTGAGCGGCTAGATTGTAACTTTCGGGATGAATCCAGGTGGCATCTAATGGATTCTGTCCGTCATGAATTTTGAGAAATCCTGCCGCATGAGTATAAGCGACTTCGCCCAAACCGGCAACTTTTTTAATTTCATTACGGCTGCGGAAAGGACCGTGTAACAGCCGGTATTCATGGATTCGTTTTGCCGTCATCTGGTTCAAACCGGCAACATAACGCAAAATCGCCGGTGTGGCAGTATTAAGATCGACACCGGCAAAATTAACACAGGATTCAACGACATTGCTAAGCGTATTTTTAAGATGTTTGTTTTTCAGATCATGCTGGTACATTCCAACTCCCAAACTGGCAGGATCAATTTTAACCAATTCGTTGAGCGGATCTTGAAGCCGCCGTCCAATAGAAACCGCACCGCGAAGCAAAGGGTCATAATCAGGAAATTCTTCTCTTGCAATGATACTGGCGGAGTAAACACTGGCTCCGGCTTCGTTGACAATCACATACGCCAACTCCGTACCGGCAAAACGCGACGCAATCATACCGGAAATCAACTCTTCCGTTTCACGGCTTCCCGAACCATTGCCGATGGCAATAACCGAAATTTTGTACTTTTGAATTATGTCTGCGATTTTTTGAGCCACCTTTTCCTTGCGTTCCGAACCGCCGCCAACATAAACCGTTTCAAAATCCAACACGTTACCGAATTCATCCAACGGAACCATCTTACAACCGTGTTTGTAACCGGGATCAAGCGCCAAAACACGTTTCCGGTAAAGCGGCGGCTGAAGCAGTAAATTACGAAGATTCCGGCTAAAAACACGAATTGCTTGTTTTTCGGCAAATTCCGTCATATCGTTTCGGATTTCGCGTTCGATGGACGGAACAACCAATCGGTGCAAAGCGTCTTTCAAACAGCCGGTCAAAAAATCAGCGTGCGGATGATCTTTGGAAACACAAGATTCACGAATCGAGTCAAGAAGTTTTGATTCATCGTGGTCAATTTTAACACGGAGAACTTTACCCCGTTCACCGCGATTGATTGCCAGAATCCGGTGTGCGGGAAAGTTGCGAAGTTTGGCGGTAAAATTAAAATAATCACTAAACTGACGTTCAAAATGTTCCTGTTGTTTCGTTTGGGCGTCATCTCTTTTCTTGTGAATTTCTTCCTTTTTCTTCTTTTTTATTGAATTTTGTGATCGAATCACCGGAATACCTTGTTCTTCCTGCGCTTTTTTCCATTGCCTGAATTGTTCCGTTACCGCCAGAACTTCCGCATCCTGATCCCCGCTGTCCGGCAATTCCGCCGCAACATTTTCAGCACAAACCGTTTCCGCTCCGGCTTCCGTTTGGTAATTCGTTTCCGTTTGAATATCTTCCGTTTTGATACTGTCGAATTTCATATTTTCCGCTTCAACATTCTGATCTTCAATACTGTCCGTATTATCCGTATTAATTTCCATAACTTCTACGGCTTCGGTTTTTTCAGAACAATTTTCGTTAAGGACTTCGCTCACTTCAACACTATTTTGTTCTGATTTTTCTAAAGAATCCGTGAAATCCGAACCGGTTAAATCAGTCTTTTCAGCGTCTTTCGATGTTAATTCTATTGTTGATTCTATTGTTGATTCAGTTGTTGATTCTGTTGACGTTTTATTTTCGCTTTCCTTTGAAATATCAGGCGAAGTTACGGTATTAGCGGCAGAATTTCGGTCAATATTTTGGTCGGAACTCCGGTCAGAATTATTATCATTTTTTTGGTTTGTTGTTTCATCGTTAATGGTTGTATCTGTGGTTTTACGATTCTTTTTTTCTTTTTTCTTTTTTGAAGCGGATTTTTTTCCTGACATTTCTGAACTTTCCGGCTTTTCTGATTTTTCCAAAGTTCCCGATTTTTTTGGCGGTTGCGGCAAAACCGGAGTTTTCGGTTCGATTTTAGTTGTTACGAGTTTTCCGTATTGGAATACGGCGTCGCGAACATCTTGAATGATTTCAATTTTTTCGCTGAACATCTCGGCAATAATAAAACCTGCGCCTAACAGAGCATCCGCAATCGAATTGACTTTTTTATCTTCGTTAATAAATTCGGACGCTCTTTGATCCAAATTTTCCGGCAAAACGGTTCCGTGAAAAATTTCGAGAGCCAACGGTTCCAATCCGTGTTCGCGAGCTTCGGATGCCAAAGTTTGCCGTTTGGGTTTAAACGGCAAATAGAGGTCTTCGAGGCGTTTTGAAGACTTGGCGTCTCGAATTTTTTTATCGAATTCCGGTGTGAGTTTACCTTGGGAATTGATGGTTTTGAGGATTGCCAGTTTCCGTTCACAAAGAGCGCGGGCTGATTTGAGTTCCTCGTCGATGAGACGGAGTATTTCCTCGTCGAGATTACCGGTTTGATCCTTGCGGTACCGTGCGATAAACGGAACCGGAAAACCATCGTCAAGCAATGTAACGACAGACTGAACTTGTTCCTGCGGTAAACCTAAGTCCCGCGCCAAAAAACGAAGATTGATCGTAATTGGTTCGACCATGACGTTGCAAAAAAAGAAAATTGGAAATAACAAAAAAAGTAGGATTTACTTTTTCAGGAGCAAAGCCCCGTGTGAAAGTGTAAATATTATGTTAAATCTTAGTTATTGTCAAGGATATGGAGGATATAATTTTTTTTGGTTTCTATTTTTCCTGTTTTGCCGAAAAAATACTTTGCTTACTTTGGAATGTTGGTTTGTATCTATTCGGTGGAATGGTTCCGCGGAATAGAGTACGATTTGTTTTTTAACGCGGAACACGCTGAAATGTAATTGTCTATTTATTAACCGTTTATTAACCGTTGAATACACGAAATACACGGACTTTGTAATAGTAATATGTTTACGTACAAATTCAAGGTTAGTTTATTTATAGGGAATAGAACACGAAAATGTTTTTTTGTTATTGTATTCATTTTATATTCTCAAAAAATAAACTTATGATTTTATCAATTTACTAATTTCGTGTGTTCCGTGTATTCTGTGGTTAATAAAAATAGACAGATACAATTTAATGATTACGTTCTGTTGAGGTTTTAGTCTTGTTGCGGATATTGACAAGCAATCTGTAAACTTTATAATCAAATAATTGGTCAAGTGCCAGCGAAAACATCACACCTATGTGCTAACGAAAACATCCCAGCAGTTGTCAAAAGGTAATAATTTTTTATACTATCCTTTTTAGAAACATCCA
>JAITQV010000022.1 GCA_031288765.1 Planctomycetaceae bacterium | reverse complement strand
GATCACGATTTTCAGTTCGGTCGCTTTTCTGAAATCGGTCATGACTTTCAATCCGATCACGACTTCGAGTCCGGTTTGAATTTTCAGTTCGATCACGTTTTTGAAAGCGGTTATGATTTTCAGTTCGGTCATGTTTCTGAAATCGATCACGATTTTCAGTTTGGTCGCGTTTCTGAAATCGGTCATGACTTTCAATCTGATCACGACTTCGAGTCCGATTCTGATTTTCAGTTCGATCACGTTTTTGAAACCGATCACGATTTTCAGTTCGGTCGCTTTTCTGAAATCGATCATGACTTTCAATCCGATCACGGTTTCGAGTCCGATTCTGATTTTCAGTTCGATCACGTTTCTGAAAACGGTTTTGATTTTCAGTTCGGTCGCGTTTCTGAAACCGGTCGTATTTTTCAATTTGATCGCGTTTCTGAAACATGTTACGGTCTTCAATTTTACTATGTTGTTGAAGTTCCAGTTTGAATTTTTCGCGGCGTTCTATTTTGGTTTGCTTATCCAATTCGTTTTGTTTTTGAAGCCTTTTAATCCTTGAACTACGCTGTAACGAAAGCGATTTAGGCGGAAAAGGCGGAATAAGGCAATCAGGAGAATTACCAATCAAATCACTTCGTCCGGTTTCACGTAACGCCGATTTAATATCGTGATAATTATTCGGATTATCATACATTAACAACGCTTTTTGAAGCCGCCGTTCCCGAAATTTTTTCGATACATAAACCGGTTGACCGTCTAACGGATTGATTCCGGTATAATAAATACTGGTTGCCCACTCAAATGGTCCCGGAATAAATTCCTGAACCTGCTCCGACCGAATACCGTGTTTTTTCAGATACACCGCAGTTTCGACCATTATTTTAAGTGTTGTTCCGGGAAAACCCGCCATCAAATAAGGAACAAGATATTGTTCTTTTCCGGCGTTTGCATTGACAGCGGCGAATATTGAACAAAATTGGTCGTAATTATCCGCCGCAGGTTTATTCATCAACCGAAGCACTGTTGAATCCGTATGTTCCGGTGCCGTTTTGAGATGACCGCCAATATGATGTTCGACAAGTTCTTCGATGTAACGTTTATCAAGTAATGCCAGATCGGTTCGGATTCCTGAAGCAATAAATACTTGTTTCACGGCGGGAATGTTACGGATTGTCCTCAACAGTTCAATCAGTTCCGAATGATTCGTATTCAAATTCGGACAAGGTTCCGGCACAAGGCAAGATATTTTACGGCAACTATTACGGGCTTCGGTATTTCGGCAACCGAGTGAAAACATGTTCGCCGAAGGACCGCCAAGATCACTGATGATTCCGCGAAATTCCTGTTGCGCTGCAATTTGATTTACTTCCGTAACAATAGATTCACGGCTTCGGCTTTGAATAAACTTACCTTGATGAGCGGTAAGCGAACAAAAAGTACAACCGCCGAAACAGCCGCGATGGATTTGTACGGAATTTTTAATCATTTCCCATGCCGGAATTTTTGCGTTTCCGTAAATCGGATGAGGTTTGCGGGTAAACGGTAACGCATAAATTCCGTCCAATTCCGATTCTTGTAACGGCAATGACGGCGGATTGACAACGATTGCTTCCAAAGCGTGTTCCTGAACAAGCCTCACTCCAAGATACGGATTGAGATTTTCATAAATCAATCGCGTCATTTTGGAAAATTTTGATTTATCCTCTTCAACTTCCTCATGTGACGGCAGATGAATTGTTGTTTCGGTTTCTTCCGGCAGGTCTTCTGTTTGCTTGAGACGATAAGCCGTTCCGCGAATATCACGGATTTCGTTGATCGGTTCACCATTGCGAAGCCGCCGCAAAATCTGAAGAAGCGGAGTTTCGCCCATTCCATACACCAACAAATCGGCTTTTGAATCAAGCACAATGGAACGTTTAACTTTATCGCTCCAATAATCGTAATGAGTAAGCCGCCGCAAACTGGCTTCAACACCTCCGGTAATAACCGTACAACCCGGATAGGCTTCACGCGCCCGTTGGCAGTAAGAAAGAGTTGCCCGATCAGGACGGAGACCAATTTGACCATTCGGACTGTACGCATCCTCATTTCGGATTTTACGGCTAGCCGTGTAATGATTTATCATGGAATCCATGTTTCCGGCTGAAACACAAAACGCCAGCGCAGGTTTACCAAATGTTGTCCAGGGTTGAGCGGAACGCCAATCCGGTTGCGAAAGAACGGCAACTCGGAACCCATCGGCTTCGAGAACACGCGCAAGCAACGCCGCCGCAAAACTAGGATGATCAACATAAGCATCGCCTGTAACAAAAACAACATCAACTTCCTCCCAACCGCGAGCCGACATTTCATCACGGGTCATAGGAAGCGGCTGCAATAACGGTTGCAATAAAGACATCATTTTCCTCTTTTATCGTAACTATCTGTTTTATTAACAGACCCTTCATGTCAAATATTTATTGTAATGTTGTAATATTTATAGCTAAGTGTTGTGTTTTTCCATAATGACAAAAGGATCAAATAAAAATAAGAATACACCGATTATTCTATAAAATATTTACCCTAACAGAATTGCCTCATTTCAAAAACGCCAAACATTATTTCGGCTTGTTCTTTTATATTTTTATCAATACAAATTGTTACGGCATTTTTCAGACATTTTTCTCTTTTCCCAAATAGATTTTAGCAGATGTCGTGTTGCGGTAAAAAAATAAAACGGACAGATTGACAATGTATCGGGTAGATTTTAATATTTTAACGTATTGGCAATGTTGCCGGTATTTATGAAATTCTCCACCCATTTCGATGTTGGGAAAAGAACGATGGATTTTTGGTTTTGGGCTTTGATTTTTCTTGGTTTATCAGTATTTTTTGCCGTTTTGGAAATATTCATACCTTCCGGCGGTATTCTGGCGTTTCTGTCGGTAACTACATTGTTTGCCGGTATTATTCTTGCGTTTCAATGCAGTCCTGTTTTCGGCGGAATTTACATGTTTGGTGTGGCTGTTAGTATTCCTGTTTTTCTCTGGTTCGCTTTCAAAATCTGGCCCCAAACCATGATGGGACGCCGTATCCTTCTTCAACCGGAAGAAGACCCCGCACTACAACCCGACCCGGAATTGCTCACTCTTAAACAGCTTGTCGGAAAACAAGGTGTTGCGCGGAGCAAAATGATGCTTAGCGGGCAAATCGAAATTGAAGGAAAACGACTCAATGCTATCAGCGAATCGGAATCTCTCGAATCCGGCGATCTAGTTGTTGTTACAAGTGTGGATGGAATCAATATACTTGTCCGAAAAATCAATGCTCCGGTAAATGTTACAACTGAAAAAACGGAACAGGAATCAACGGTTGATGATCCGTTTGCGTAAAGGATTTAATTCCTGTTTTCCAATAAGTTTCACACCATGTAATTTATAAATC
>JAITQV010000689.1 GCA_031288765.1 Planctomycetaceae bacterium | reverse complement strand
ATATTTACCGACATCAACTATCTACCATTCCCACACATAAAATTGATGCTTTAATTAAAGTTCTTGATACCATTGTTGACAAAGGTTCGCCTTGTGCATTTTTTTTGCGGGAGTCACTTTTCACTCGTATTTCGTTACATGATTTGCAAGTGAAGGAATGAAATATCTCCTTAACGTGAATTCTATGATAAGATCATGTATTTTTTCAGTCAGAGAACATAATATTTTTTTGAAACACTATAAAATTTGGATTCCTAACTTCAATTAATTTTTAAAACAGAGCAGTCAAAAATGCCTGTGCTAAATAAGAATAATCATGTCAACTATTACGCCGCCTCAATTTCTAACGGAAAAAAATTGTTCTTTTAAAAACGACCAGCAATGGAATCAGAATTATTTAGAAAATTATGACCTAACCCCTTCAACAATTCCTGTTAGTCATGATGTTGAAAAATGTTTTGAGCCTTACATTCGAACATTTGAACAACTCTGGAATGCCTATTTAAAACCGGAAAATAAACTTTTTGCAGAAGTTTATTCTTTGCCGGTTGATGGAATGATTGGAATAGCTTTTTATGTTGTGGATCGCAAAGAATTTCCGGATAGACTGCAAGTTATCGAACAACCTTACACTAACCTGCAAGATCAGTTTTCCAATTTGAAGTTGACTTGGTTAGAAAAAGGCAAGCTCTTTGTTGAAACTCTTGACAAGGTTATCATTGTTATCAAGCCTGTTATACAAGATTTTTGGTCGGAAAAATTGGCTGAAATTGACGCTAATGGTACTATCGGAGAACATTTTTTTAACACAATGCCTGAAGAAGAATGGACAAATTCAAAATAAGAGACCGTACAAACGCGCAAGAAGCATGGGATATATTTGTCAATCGTTATATTGAGTTATTTTTACATGCACTCGTTAAATTGCGTGAGGAGAGTGATCTTGACGAATCAAATGAGAATAGCATTTCAGAAAGGTTATTGATTCGGCTACGTGAATCATGTTGTGAATTTATGAACAAAAGAGACATTCGACTTTATGTTCCTGTATGGGAGTGTCCCATACAACCAACAAGTTTACAAGATAGTAGAGGTGGTCAATTGGGAAAACGCCCTGATTTTACTTGTGTTTTCCCGAATCCAAGACCAGGAAGCCATGAAAATTATGAGAGATATCTTCACATAGAATGCAAAGTTATAGGTAGAGGTTCTGCAATTGAAAGTAGAGATAAGAGAAATTACGTATCAGAAGGAATTTTGCGATTTGATAATACCGAGCATAAATATGGTAAAAATGCACAAACAGGTATAATGATCGGTTATATCGTTGGAGAAACACTTGAACATATTCAGGAAAGTATTAATGGGTTTATTCAAACATACATAAATTACCATAGACCATTACAATTTGATTTTAATGAAATAAATATATGCCAATCTCATAATCAATTTGAACGTCAACACGTTCTGCCCGTTAATTTTTTATTAGTCCATATTTGGATTGATTTGAGAAATAATTAATATAACGATTTTTGGAGGGTATTGAAGTATGGAGATACTTACTTGAAGTTATACGATTGTCTAATAGAGTGAAAATATTTCAAATTATCAATACAATAATATCTTTGAAACAAATTATTGAAAAAAAACTATAATCAATTAGGAAGATTATTGCATCAATATTGATAAAAAAGTAATAAATTTGAAAATTTGTGTTTTGCACATACTGTGATTGCGCAAACTGATCATTGACAATCAGATGAGATAAATTAAATTCGTTCAACATAAATGATCGGTAGGTATGACCGACCTTCGAGAAATTTGAGATGAAATTTTATTTTTATTCCAGCTATACTGGCAATACACATTCGCGGTTTGGCGCATGGAGTTGAAGTTTGACTTTGGGTCATGTTTCAATTCTTGGTTTACATTTGCATGATTCTGCCCATAAATTGAAATCAAAAAAACAATTTATCGCCAAACAAATCAAAATTATTGCGATCTCTTGAAAATACCAATATTTTCTGCTATCTTCCATATCAATGATGATTGGGAACTTCTTGTATGATTATTAAAGTATTTTTTTAACGTTTTCTATTATTTTATACTTATTTGTTTTTTTGCCTTCCTCACAGCAAAAAAACAAATAAAGTATAAATATAGAAATGCTGTTGAGACTTCGTGAACTTCTAAAAACCACCTTTTTCAAAACACACAATGTTAAAAAAACAATACATTTTCGAAAATTGTTTTGTTTAAAATCGGAGGTTTTTAGAATCTCCCATAAAATGAAATTTAAACATTGTTTTGTATTTTGATGATTCATAATTTATTTATAATCAAGGTATTAACATCACTTTCTATTCCCGGTGAACACCAAGTTTTTGGGAGCGTAAACCGGGTCGTGAACAGCCACTTATATGTTTTCGCAAGTCTTTGTAATATAAAAACTTACGTCGATGGTGTGTGAGATAGGCAACCGCTCGCCGTAGCGGTTGCTTGCCGATAGGCAACCCAAACATCCAACATAACATAAATTTATTGGTCGGCTGATGCCGACGCAATCGCTCGGCGAGCGATTGCCTATCTTTTGATTTGCAATTCAAAAACCGTAAATCCTGCCGTTGTTAGGGGCGAAAAATCTTTCGCCCCTACATTGCGGCGGTGGGTGAAAACCCTTCGGCGAAGGGTTGCCTGCCTTGTGATTGCCCAATTTTTAGGTTGTTTTTGATTTTGATTTTTACTCGTAAACAAATTAAATCTCAATTATCTTAAAAACATTTCACCAAATAATTATAAAGAATTGTTCCGTCAAACCCTGTCAAGTGCGTTGTCTTCAATATAATCTTCATAATTCCCCGAATAATCCTCCAACATTCCGTCCGATTCCACCCCCGAATATTGAGAACGATAACGCAATTCATGTGAGGTTTCCGGTTGCGAATGACGCAAGAACGGACTTGTTTTTTTCGATACCGGTGAAGTGTTTTTGGAAGTTCCGGCAGAACACCTGCGCTTCCAATCCCCAAGCGTCATAATCACTTCCCGCGGTTTTGAACCGTTGTAAGGTCCCACCACACCGTCTTCCGCCATAAATTCAATCATTCGCGCCGCACGACCATATCCAACACTAAAACGGCGCTGAATCAACGACAAAGAACCGCGCCCTTGCTGAATAATAAATTCAACGGCTTGTTGGTATAACTCATCGCGTAAAATTTTTTCATCACCGTCATTAAAATCGGCGTCTGCGGATGTTGTTTGGCTGTCCGCGCCAAGATCAATGTCAACAAGCTCTTCAATGAAATCGGGATTGTCCGTTCCAATCAACTCAATAATCGATTCAATCTCCGTATCACTCACATAAGTTCCCTGCCCGCGAAGTATTTGACTTGTTCCGGGCTGCAGAAAAAGCATATCGCCGTTACCAAGCAGGCGTTCCGCGCCGATTCGGTCTAACACAACCAAACTGTCGGTTCGTGTCGCCACCCCAAACGCAATTCTCGCCGGTAAATTCGATTTGATCAACCCCGTTACAATATCCACCGTCGGTTTCTGTGTTGCCAAAACAAGATGAATTCCTACCGCTCGGCTTTTCTGCGCAAGCCGGATAATATGAGTTTCCACCTCTTTCGCCGCCATCATCATAAGGTCAGCCATCTCATCGGCAATAATCACAAGATACGGCATGGATTTGGGAATCTCTTCCCATTCCTCTTCGCCGGCATCAATCATTTTCATCCGGCTCCGCAATTCATCTTCCGTAAGTTTGTTGTACTCGCTGATTTGCCGAACTCCGGCAGAAGCAAGCAGTTGATACCGCTCTTCCATCTTGTCAACAGCCCACGCCAAAATAGCTTCGGCTCTCCGCATATCGGTTACAACCGGATGAATCAAATGCGGAATCGTTTTATAAGGACTCAACTCCACCATTTTCGGATCAATCATCAACATCCGCACTTCTTCGGGGCTTCGCGTCATAAGTATCGAAACAATGATCGAATTTAGACACACACTTTTTCCGGTTCCGGTTCGCCCCGCAATTAACAGATGCGGCAATTTTGTTAAGTCCACAACCATCGGCTGACCGGAAACATCCTTGCCAAGATAAATGGGAATATTATTTTTTTCCTTAGCGTCAGGGCATAGTTCCATCACTTCACGAATCCGCACCGTTTGCCGGCGTTCATTCGGCAATTCCACCCCAACCGTGTTTTTGCCCGGAATCGGCGCAACAATCCGAACACTCGGTACCTTCATCGCTATCGCCAAATCATCCGAAAGCCGTTGAATGGAATTTAAACGCAACCCTTTGGCTAATTTCAATTCAAATTGCGAAATCACCGGTCCCGTCTGAATATCCACAACTTGAACCTGCGTTTTGAAATCGGCAAACGCCTTTTCCAATAAAGCCGCCTGTTGATGAACGGTTTCGAGATATTCTTCTTGATCGAAAGGTTCCGGCAATGTCAATAAATCTGTGGTAGGAAATTGATAAATTTCCTGTTCTTCCGCCGGAAGCAAATCCTCTTCGCTGTCGTCGTCGGCAACAGCAGTATCCGCATCCGCATCAACAACAGTAATATCATGATCATTGGGAATAAATTCGGGCGGTTTTGCCGGCAATTTCCTGTGTCCGGCAAGATCAGTCCGTAATACGGCAGGAGTACGTATCACCGCTTCCGGGCGGTTTTCAACAGCAACCGTGTTGTCCGTTTCCACGCTTTGTTCCATCGGCAAAACGGGAGAATTATTTCGGGTCTTGAAAATAAACCGGATAATTCTCAGCAATGTTTGGTCGGAGGAAAGAATCAGTCCGCTGACAACAAGACTGCTCAAAAAGACCGCGCTCCCGAAGATTTTAACAAAACACCCCAGCAACATGGCAACCGTCATTCCGAGATAACCGCCGGGTCCAATAACCGGTCCCGGATAATACGGTAATTTTTCACCGGCTAAGGCAAATAGTCCCGATAAACCGGTTAACACAAGAACAAGTCCGATAGTTCGGAGCGGGATTTGGTCGAAAGATTGACCTTTGAGCAATCCGGCGGCGCCGACTCCGAGCGGCAAAAATAAATAAAACGCCGCAATACCAAATAAATTCAGGAAAAAGGATGCCAGATACGCTCCCAAAGGACCGCAAAGATTATGAATAGTTTCGGGCGGAGGAAAAACACGCAAATCCGGCGGATCCGCAGGGGAATAACTGATAAAACTGATCATCGAAAAAATGAACAGTATTGAAAGAATCACTCCGGTAAATTTTAATCCGAATGGTTGCATGGGGGACACCGTTTGGAAAAAACCAGTCAAACGTATCCGGTTTAATCGGTCGTTTTGGGGAAAACGATTGAAGATTCCGGGCGGTCTTGCGAAACCGAAAGAATCGTTTTATTCCTGAAAAAGCGGCAACACCGGACGATTGGGAAGACGGACGGCGGTATTTTGGCGGCGAATTAAGATATTTTGATTATTCGGGACGGTTGGGAGTGTTTGGTTTGGGCTGGGGAGCGGGGACAACACGGGCTTTGCATATTTTATCGCGGATTTTGACGTTAAGAACTTGACCGGGCTGGGAAAATTCATAAGGAACATATCCCATTGCGATATTTTTTTGAAACATTGGTGAAAAAATTCCGCTGGTAATTTGTCCGATTTCTTTCCGTTTACAAAAGAGTCCGTTCCCTTTTACGGCGGGAAATTCGCCGTCGGTTTCGAGGAATACCCGTAATTTTTCGGGGGTTTTCGATTTAAGATCGCTGAGTACGCCGCTGCCCGGAAATTCCCGCCCGTCAAGATGAACGGCATGAGAAAGACCGGCTTCGTAGGGCGTAACGGTTTCGTCCAATTCACAGCCGTAACAAGGTATAGCCGATTCCTGCCGTATGATATCCGTTGCGGCAAAACCGACCGGCGTAATCCCGAAAATCAGTCCCTGCTGAAAAAGATCGGCAACAAATTGTTCGACAAAGAAAGACTCGAGAACAATTTCGAATCTGTCGTTTTCGAGGTATCCTGTCCGAAAAACCATTGCCCAACGCCCGCTCAAGGAAAGAGATGTTTCAACACCGGAATAAGAGGACAAAGCGGCAATATCGGTTTGAAACAAAGGTTTGAGTAATTCGAGGGCGTGAGGTCCTTGGACGGAGATCATACTTTGGTCGTTGGTTTCGTCGGAAAAATGGGTTTTATTTTCATATTGGGCGGCGGATTCGGGGGCGAGGAATTTACGGAAGAGGTTGTTGTCTTTTTCGCGGTTGGCGGCGTTGGTGATAACATAATAATAGAGCAACCCCGAATCTGTCCGTTGAAACAACCCGACCAGCACGTCGTCTAAAATTCCGCCCGATTGATTTAAAAGGAGGGAATATTGGAGTCGACCGGTTTTGAGTGTGTCGATATTACGGCTGAGGAGGGAGCTGAGGAATTGTCCGGCGTCGGGACCGGCGAAAACGAAACGCCCTTTGTGGGAAAGATCGGTAACGCCGACACGGTTTTTCAGCGTTTCGTATTCATAGAGAACCGATGCGTATTGTTTGGGCATCTCCCAACCGTCCCATTCCGTCATTTGGGCGAATTGACTGCAATGCCAATCATACAGCGGTGTTCGCAATAAAGAGAGCATACAACGTACCTTATAGGAAATAACAACGCAGCTTTTGAGAGGAAACGCGATTGATTTTAATTATCGGCAAACGGCGTAAAGGATTCCCTGAAATATTGGGGGATTCTTGGCTGCCGTGTTAAATTGGGCGGTTTGTGGGGTATTGGTGGGGAATTGGGGGTATTTTTGCTGGGGTTTTCTTTTTTTTCTTACACATTAAGTTTCCGCCGAAAAGAATGTAAACTGTTTTAATTTAATCTACAATACGGTTATATCAATTTAATGTCAAGATGAATCTTGGAAATGATTTATTTTTAGCAATAATTTATGGAAATTCCCGAAAATATCCTATTTCTTGACTTCAATATTTTTTTTTCAGATGTGTGGTTTAGGGTTTGCGGCTTGTGATTTGTAATTTCCACCCCAAACCACAACCCCCTAACTCCAAGTTTTGTGTAATTCATAAAGAATTGTCCAAGACTCATCTTGCCAATTTCCATTGAAATTCTTATCATAAACGTTATTCCGCAAAACCGGACATGCCGGATTAGGCAAAACTTGGAAACCGCAAAGCATGTGTAAAAAATGAATATATTATTCGCTGATGATGAGAAAAATATTCGTGAAGTGTTGACGGACGAATTGCTCCGGCTCGACCACGCCGTAACCCCCTGTCAAAACGGCATGGAAGCGTTGGCGGCGGTTTGTAAAGAACCGTTTGATGTTTTATTGCTTGATCTCGATATGCCGGGCGCAAACGGATTAACCGTTTTGGAAAAGGCAAAAGAACACGGAAGCGATGCCGATATTGTCATCCTGACCGGAAAAGGAACCCTCGAATCCGCCCAACATGCAGTTCACCACGGAATCGCCGAATTTCTCACCAAACCCTGCAAAATCGCCGACCTCGAAAAAATCCTCAACTCCATCGCCGAAAAACGGAAACTTAATAAACGTTATTCCGCAATGATAAACCAACCGCGTTACCCCGAAAATACCAACCAACTCGTCGGTCATTCCGAACCCATGCAACAAGTTTACCGAATGATTGACCGGATTGCGCCGACCGATTCCACCGTTGTGATTCTCGGCGAAACCGGAACCGGTAAAGAATTAGCGGCACGGGCAATCCATAACAAAAGCCCGCGATTCGATAAACCGTTCGTCGCCGTCAATTGCGGGGCATTGCCGGAAACATTGATCGAAAGCGAATTGTTCGGACACCGGAAAGGAAGTTTCACCGGAGCCGACGCCAACCGAACCGGTTTATTCGAAGTCGCAAACGGCGGAACTCTCTTTCTGGACGAAATCGGCGAATTGCCGAAAGGAGTTCAAGCAAAATTGCTCCGGTTCCTCGAAAGCGGTGAAGTGCGGAAAATCGGCGAAAATACCGCAACCGTTTGCAATGTCCGGGTTGTGTGTGCAACGCTCCGGCAGTTGGAAACGATGGTACATTCGGGGGAATTTCGGGAAGATCTCTGGTTCCGAATCAATACATTTGAAATTCACCTGCCCGCTCTCAGAGAACGCAAAGATGATATTCCGGCGTTGATTGACGCTCTTGCTCGGCGTTTTCAGCCCAATCTCGGCAACCTGCCCGCCGAAAAATTGTTCACGGAGGAAGCCTACCGGTTGTTGCTGCAATACGATTGGCCCGGCAACGTCCGCCAACTCGCCAATACTATCGAACATGCTCTTGTTCTCTCGGACGGTTTTCCGGTACATGCGGATAATTTGCCGCAGATGCTGAAACCGAAAAAAGATAATACGGATGCGGGATTACCGGTTGCGGAGAGGATTACGGAAAAAAAACCAAACCGTCCGGTAATTAACAAAATTGTTCGGGAATTGACGCCGCCGTTTGATTCCGCCGGCAATCCGGCAACAGAGTTTACGCCCGTTGATCGGGCGCCGGAAACCGCAATAACCGCACAAACCGCAACACTTGCGCCGGAAACAACAATGTTGATGCCGGAAACAACTACATTGCGCGATCTTGAAATGAAAGCGATTTTTGCGGCGTTAAACCGTCATGAAGGCAACAAAGCCAAAGCCGCCGAAGAACTCGGCATAAGCCTAAAAACTCTTTACAATAAATTAAACCAATCCGAAAAACGCATCGCCTAAATTAACAACAATATATTCCCAAAAAATATTATTGGTCTTATTTATTCCGCAGATTGCCGAACAACGGCAACCGAATAACTGCAAAATTTTATATCTATTCAACCCTTTATTTTGAGCATTAATACTGAATCTTAACCCCGCAAAAGGTGTGATGTGCATAGCCCTAGGCGGAGCGAAGCGCAACCTACGGATCGGAATTTTCCAAGGTAGGCAACCGCTCGCCGCAGCGGTTGCGTCGGCGTTAGCCGACAGTGAATTTATGCCATGTTGGTTATTTGGGTTGCCTGTCGGCAAGCGACCGTTCGGCGAACGGTCGCCTACCTTTTGTTAGCAAACTTTCGTAGGTTGTGCTTTGCTCCGCCACCGGTTATGCACATCCCGCCCTGCGGGCTAAGAACAAAAATTCGGTTGAAAGGAGATTTTTCCTGCGCCATTACTCAACAAAGAACCGAATAACTACAAAATTTTATGTATTCTTTATATTTTAATTATTTGGTTTCCATTTCTTAAACTTTATTCTTTCCCTGTTTAA
>JAITQV010000634.1 GCA_031288765.1 Planctomycetaceae bacterium | reverse complement strand
TTTACGCTGGTGGAGTTACTTGTAGTAATTGCGATTATTGGTGTGTTAATCGCTCTGTTGTTGCCAGCCGTGCAAGCTGCTAGAGAAGCCGCAAGACGAGCACAGTGTACAAACCATCTGAAACAAATCGGTCTGGCGGTTCATAATGTCCATGATACCGAAACAACATTACCGCCGATCAACTTGTTTTGCGATCGTCCCTCAATTTTTATTTTTCTCTACCCTTACATTGAACGTACATCGCTCTATGAATTGGTAGTCCAACAGAACCTGATGCTCAGAGCACCAGATACCGGTACAGGATCGGTTGCCAAATGTAATGCTGCCGATTGGTTTCGTACTTTGTCTGCTGAGAACAAAAAAGCGTTTGCTGCCGTGAACATTTATATTTGTCCTTCACGAACAACGGGAGGAAAATACAAGGATTATAATGGTTCAAACAATGCCTATGGTCCACTTAGCGATTACGCTACTCTCACTCTAAATGATTCTAACCAAACAATTACAGGCAGAGACACAAATAATCGTAATGAAGCGTGGAAATGTGTTAAGGCACCAACAACAGGAAATGGCGCAACACAAAACAGCAAGGGGCCATTTCGTGTCCCAGTCTTAAAATTCAATTCCTCAGCAACCGGTACCGATCCGGGTGATGTAGAAACCAATAGCCGTTATATCACGGATTGGAAATACCGTGACACAATGGCATGGTGGAGTGATGGTACAAGTAATCAGTTACTCTTTGGAGAAAAATATGTTCCCGCTTGGGCATTAGATGATGATAGCACTACTGCCAATCAATGGTATGGCGGATATCAAATGACTTATACTGCTACATACTGTTATAATGTGATGCGTCCGGTTCACACGAATGGACGTTTATTCGGACGCGGTCCCAATGATCCAAACCGGCAGGATCCAACTGTCAATCCTCATAGTGGTGGAGTTCATGGTTTGGAATCGCTCGGAAGTATGCACGGAAACGCGGTTAATTTTCTTTTAGGCGATGGTTCTGTTCGAGCGTTTACCATTACAACTAATCCGACTATTGTGTGGCAATTGACCAATGTTTGCGATGGCGAAGTAGTCGAATTGCCATAACATAAGAATTGCTAAACAAAGAAAAACAATCAGCTGTGAATTTCAATTTTCACGGCTGATTGTCTGTACAATCCACCGCAATGTGCCGAGTTAAATTAACTTTGTACTACCTATTTTTTTACATTTTTTGAACGGGAATCAGTCAAGAAAATTTCCTTCTTTGAGACGTTGCGGAACATATTGTTCGGTAACAAAACTAATGTCCCGATTGGTTAACGCTTCAACTTCAAGCTTGAAACCATTGTCAAGCATCGTCTCAATCTCCTTTTGCCACGCCTTTTTCTTAATAAACCACGGATATTCCGCAATCTGTTTGGCACGCTTACGGTCTTGCTCATTGAGCGAAATTTTCACACTGTCGGAAAGTTTGCAACGGGCAAAATCAATACTACGTAAACCAAGAAATTTTGCTTCGGGAATTGCCATCCGCTGCGATTCAAACGCCAGATTGATCGAACCTTGCTTAATCACACTGTAAATGTAATATCCCCACGGATCATTATCAAGAAGACAATAAACCGGTAACTTTAATTCGTTGTGCAACCGGTACAACAACCGCCGCACTCCGCGTGAAGGCTGACCGCCGCCATGCGTCAAAATACAAGAATGTTTCTTCCAGAATTTGTCTTCATTAAAACGTTGCCAGACCGTCCCCTTTTCAACATGAAGAATAAATTTGGCTGTGGATTTTTTGAACTGAATAATATTCGGCTCAACAATAGACGGAATTCCGTAACCGCCGCTTCCCATACGCATACAATCAATTTCGTCGCCCTTATCGACAATAGTAATATTGCCAACCATATTCCCTTTATTTTCCGCCGCCAAATGAAGCTCTTCACGAAGAGAACTGAGAAGAACTTCAATATCCTCAATAATCGTATCACATTCACCTTGCTCGTCGAATGTTTCCTCCTTGACTCCGGCAATCGTGTGTTTGAGCAAATAATACAAACCTCTGATGCTTGTCGATTTTCCCTGTTCAATCAGTTGCTTCGTCCCGCTGGCAACAAGCATTGTCTGCATAAAACTCTTCGCCTGCGATAAATTGAACAACTGCCGCTGCGAAGTGCGTTTTCCCATTTCGATAATTCGTTTCCGCTCGTTGAAATTGACATTCGACAACGCCCGAACCGGAATTTCAACCGCCGGATCCTTTTTCCGTTTCGCTTGTTTGGTAACCAATTCCGCCATATTAGCAAGATTTTCAAGCGTCTGAATATCTCGCTTACTTAATTTAACTTCCGTATTTTTTGCCATGTGACAATGTGGTTATTTGTTCAAAAAATTAATGTGTAACTTTTAAATTTGTGTAATTTTTAGTTTTGATGATCTCCGTAACACGCGGGGAATATTTTTTTTGTTCTCTCAATTATTCTGATTTATCAGATTCACGACTACTTTTACCATTATATCTTTTTCATCGGCGCGGCTTTCGGCAATCATTAGCGTGAGAGCGACAAGCGTGTTGTTTTCAATCAGATGTGAACCGCCGGGTTTGTACAAAATGCCGTTACGGTCAAGAAACCAGAGAAACAAAAATGCCGCAATACGCTTGTTACCATCAATAAACGAATGATTCTTAACAATAAGATAAAGCAACATCGCCGCCTTTTCCTCAACGCTCGGATAAAGATCCCGACCAGCGAATGCTTGATGAATTGCGGCAATCGAACTGTGAAACGATTGGTCTTTTTCAAGAGCAAACAAATCACTGCCGCTGAATTTTTGTTTTAATTTTTGAACGGCATCTATTGCATCTTCGTAAGTTGCCTGAAACTTTCCCGTTTTGGTAGTGTTTTCGATTGAAAGCCGCTGGTAATCGTAACGATCAAGCGTGTCCAAAGCATAAGTATAGTCGGTAATTACTTTCAGAAGTCCCGTTGCTTCGTCAGCCGTCAGTTCTTTGTTCCGAATAACATTGGACAACAGCTTCACTGTTTTCTTCAGATCGTTCAATTGATCCGATTTTATTTTCTGATTAACCGCAAAACCATTAATCAAATAATCTTTCAACACACGGTTCGCCCAAATACGGAATTGAGTTGCATTTTTACTGTTTACACGATAACCGACCGATAGAATCGCATCAAGATTGTAGTATTTTGTTTTGTAGTGTTGGAGATTATCATTACCCTTATGTTCCAAAATGGAACATGTGTTGTTCTCTTCCAGTTCACCTGATTTATAAATGTTATTCAAGTGTTTTGTTATAGCGGGTCTTTGTGTACCGAAAAGAACCGCTATTTGTTCTTGTGTCAACCAAACCGATTCATTTTCCAAACGGACATCCAAATTAGTAGTACCATCAATGGTTTGATAGATTATGATTTCACCTTTGTTTATTTTGTCTTCTATTTTTTTCATTTTTTGTGCATAAATATCATACGAAGTGTTATATGTAAAATCTGTACTTAATTATATTTTCCTGTAATTCCCTTCATTCCCTGCTCATTATTAAGAAATATCAATATTTAACATACATTTCTATACCATAAACAGCAATAATTGAGGTATTTTTGTATTCGTTTTCAACACGGTTTATAATGTCTGACGAAAAGAAACCGCCCAATTTACAAACTGTTTATGGTATAGTTCAAGCCTGAGATTTTTAACCCGAAAATTATTTGTATGTTTTTTCAAAGAAGTCACGGCTTTTTGCGGTATTGATACCGGCTTTGCCTTCATGCCAGTTGGCGGGGCAAACTTCGCCGTGTTTCTCAAAATGCAGCAACGCCTTAATTGTACGTAATTCTTCTTCGACATTACGTCCGATTGGCGGGGCATTGACGGTTTGGTGCATCACGATTCCTTCCTTGTTAATCAGGAAAATACCGCGAACAGCCATTCCGTCCTCGCAAAGAACATCATAAGATTTTGCGATTTCCCGTTTGAGATCGGAGATGATGGGATATTTAATCCCGCCAAGTCCGCCTTCTTTCCGCGGGGTATTGATCCAGGCGAGATGTGTAAATTCACTGTCAACGGAGCAGGCAAGAATTTGAACTCCCAGTTTTTCAAATTCTGCGGCGGCTTCGGAAAACGCAATGATTTCCGTCGGGCAGACGAAGGTGAAATCAAGCGGGTAAAAGAAAAGCAACACGTATTTACCGCGATAATCCGAAAGTGAAATCTGTTGGAACGTGGAATTGGGCATTACGGCGGTTGCTTTGAAATCGGGGGCAGGTTTCAACACGAGTACTGACATTTTTTATATCTCCTCATAAAATTTTGACTGTTGTAAGTGAAAAAAAGATAGAACCCTATCTAAACTGTTTTTAATTCTATACACTTTCTCATTCAAATCAAGTCAGCCGGCTTGGTAAAACAACATAAAATTTTTTGATTTTTTTATCGATATAAGAGTTTGCCGAAGCCGGCGGATAATTCTGACCGGTTCAATCGCCGCCGGAACAGCCGCCGCTGTTGCCGCCGATTCTCAAATGCCAAAAGTCTTTACAATAATTTTCCGGTAATCGGCGGGTTGTTATCATCGGGGAAAATTATAAAATTTTATTTTCCACAATTTTTTTATTGACATTGTACTGTGGGTCGATAAAATTACTTGTTAGACATTTATACCTTAATTTTTTATTATTTATAAAATCCGTGTATTGATTGTTTAAGGTATTGGGTCGGGCATTGTGGGAAAAGAGAAAGTTTTGGGCGGTTTCTCATAAACCGATTTTTTGGGAGAAAATAAATACTTCAGGAAAGTGAGGTGTTCCATGGCAACACAAAAAGAAAATCTCAACAATCCGGGAATTTTTGTTCGTATTTTCGACGACGACGATTATGAAGTTCGTTGGTTGAATGGTCACGAGATTATTGAGGTGGCAAATGGAGAAGAGTTGGGCGGCGGCGAGCGGATTACGGCATATCTGGAACGGAAACATGTTGACAGTTATGTTCGCGAAATGTACAGTCCTTGGGGCGAATTTGAAGGTGTTGTGGTTCTTCGCCGTCTGACGCTTTATGAAGCGGTTCATTATCTTGGACGTGAGGCTCGGATTTGTGCTTTTTTACGTCCTAAGATGCAGGCTGTCCGTTTTATTGAGGGGTTGCAAAAAGGTAAGGACAGTACGGAGCATCAGGTTGCCGAAGAAATCAAAAGGTGTCTCACTTACTTCGACGAAGATCCGGAAATCCAAACCTCAAAAGCCGGTTTCTACCGCATGATGGAAGAACAGCTTTTGAATATCTCCATCAGTTAAACAACTTTAAACGTAATTGTCCGTTTATTAACCGTTGAATACACGAAATCCCCGGAATTTGTAAGAGTAATGTTGACGTACAACTTCAAGGTTAATTTATTTATAGGAAAGTAGGACACAAAAATATTTTGTATCTATTCAGTGGAATATTTCCATAGAACCTTATTTTCAACCTGATTTTTCTAACAAAACAACCTTAGTAGCGACATTTCCCACACTATAACAACCTTATTACCTTATTAAAAAATAGGGAATCAGATAATAAGGTTGATTTTGTGAGGAAATTTGGGCTGCAAAAGTTGTTTTGTTTGAAAAAATCAGGTTGAAAATAAGGTTGTCCTCGCCATTGTTCGAGAGTAATTATTCAGCGGAATGTTTTTTTGTTTTAAGCCCGAAGGGCGTAGGACAATACTACTTATCCGATCCGGCGGCGAAGTATAGCAGAACCGCGTAAATTCAATCCCGCTTGACAAATTCCAAAATCCTGATTATAGTATTCGCTTTGCGTCACATTTACTCTTTTACAATAACTATAAGGAATTGTATCTATGCTCGAACGACAAAAAGAAA
>JAITQV010000608.1 GCA_031288765.1 Planctomycetaceae bacterium | reverse complement strand
CGCGATAGTTGGTTATTTCGCCGTTTTTGTCGATATAACCTGCAATTTGTTCCAAAAAATCCCGTTCGGTTTTCGTAAGTTTATCGGTATTTATATCGGTAAATATATCGGTAATTTTTCGGACAGGCAATTCTTCCAATGCCTGCAAAACGGCATCGAGCATAAATTCGATAAAAACTTCGGAATTGCCTGTTTTCTGTGATTTTTCCAAAACATTGTAATAATTTTGCTGATTTTCATAAACAACAGTTTCCACCGGCAGCCACGCAAAAAGTTCGTGCCACTGCGAAAGAATCAGCGTTTGCCAAAGCCGCCCCATTCTGCCGTTTCCGTCTAAAAACGGGTGGATAAATTCAATTTCGAAATGCACAACCGAACTTTTGATAAGCGGGTGTATATCTGTTTTTTTTGCCCAATGCAACAAATCCGTAATCAGTTGCGGTACAAGCTGATAATTTGCTCCTGTATGAATCAGCTTTGTGCCTTTGAACACTCCAACGCTTTGTGAACGAAAATATCCGGCGTCTTTAATCAGTTCGGAAGTCATAAATTGGTGTGCTTTAAGGAAATCTTTAACTTTGTAAGGGTCGTATCCGAGTAAATGTTCGTAAGCCTGATAAGCATTTTTGACCTCCTTAATTTCGTGCGGTAAACCCAAAACACGTTTTCCTTCAATAATATCGGTTACTTGCCCCAAAGAGAGCGTATTATTTTCGATAGCCAAAGATGATTGAATGGAACGCAGCCGGTTGACTTTTCGCAACCGCAAATTGCGGTTGTATTCGCCCGACCCTTTCAATTCGCCCACCTTTTCGGCAATGCGGGCAACAAGATCAATAGCGCGGGCGGTGATTGTATAAACGGGAGTGTTCCTATTTTCGAGTAACATATTCGTAATTTGAATAAATTGTTAAGCGTGCAAACAATTGTGAAAACCGGTTTATTGGCGTGACGTTTGCCATTGTTTTTGCCGAAACCGGAAAACAATCAGGAATACAATCCACGTTACGGTTATAAGACCGGAAAAATGAATTTGCTCTCCGTAATGTACGGTTTGGTTGGGATGTTCACGAATTTTGAGTTCAAGCAGGAAGAGTGCCGGTCGCGAATAGCAGAAGAACGATGCCCACCGGAATACCTCAACCGCCGGTTTCAGTTTCCAATCAGGCGGAAACGGCTCTTCCGATTCCTTTATTTTTGTTTCAGTCATCATTACCGGCAGAATCCGTTCCGGTAAATCGAAAGAATCTGCGGAATTGCCTGCCGCAACCGTACTCAACAGAATTTGCGGCATGATAAACAGCGGAACCAATGCAACCGCAACACTTTCTGTTGAGGCAAGACTCGAAATAAGCAATCCGAGACCAACTCCCGCTCCGTAACAAAAAAATAAAACACAAGGCAATATCAAACCGTTCAATAACATCATTTTTTCATTCAGCGATTCAAGACAAAAAACACGGCAATTCCAATCAAGCGTTTGCCAAAGCAAACCGATCTGAATAAAACCCAGCAGAAAATAAAACAACGCTTTTCCGAACAAAAAACAGTTTGTATTCAAGCCGGATAAATGTTCCCGAACAAACCATTTTCGTTCACTAACAATCCCCCGAACCGAATTGTTCATTCCGAACCAAAGCGAAACAATAATAGCAAAAAACAATAAAGGATAAATATTGCTTTCGTTTTGCTGACTTAAAACAATCAGAAAACCAAGAATAAGCGGAAGAAATAAAGTTGAAATCAGTAAAAAACGGTCTTTCAAAAAAAGACGCAGACTGCGTTCAAAGACGTCAAATATTTGGCGTGTCAGGGGAAATCGGATCATTATATTATCCGCAAAACAAAACACGGAACAAAAAATAAAACGATACAGAAAATAAAAAACCGGAAACAAAAAATACCCGACCGGACGAAGTGTTTCCCAAAAATTCTCCCAAAAAAATCCGAATAGATTGTCTTGTTCGGAGGTTTCAGGCTTTGTGTTCCAATAATAAATATCGGGATCCGCTTCAAGTTTTTCAAAAAACTCCGCATAATCTTCATTTTTGTCGCACATTTTTTGGAGTAATTGTTCTGTTGGGAGAAAATCGAGTAGTTTTCCGCATTCTGTTTCCTGACCGACGAGTTTGATTTTGTCGATAACCGCAACTTTATCAAAGAGCCGGATATTTTCCATGACATGGGTTGAACAAACGACGGTTGTTCCTGATTCCGCAATTCCTTTGAGTAACAACATTAATTTTCGTTCCATTGCGGGATCAAGCCCGGAAGACGGTTCGTCGAGAATAAGCAAACGCGGATTGCCCGGCAACACCGCCGCAATTCCCGCACGTTTTCGTTGACCGCCGCTAAGTTTGAAAATTTGTTTGTCCTGATGTTCTTTCAACCCGACGCGGTGTAACGACAAATTAACATGATCCGAAATATCCTGAGCCGAACATCGCGGAAGTAAAAGTCTTGCGGCATACCAAACGTTTTCGCGAACCGTCAATGCCGGATATAAAGTGTCGTATTGCGGAACATACCGAAACATTTTTTTGTACTCTTCAATGTGTCCGGCAATATCCAAACCGTTGTCAAAAAGTATCCGACCGGAAGACGGCAATCCGGTTAGCGACAGAATTTCAATTAACGTACTCTTTCCCGAACCGCTCGGTCCAAGAATACCGATAAATTCATTCCTCCCAACCGTAAATGAAATATCTTTGAGTATTTGCCGTTGTTCACGGATAACATTGATATTTTCAATTTGTAAATCCATCATTGTTGAATTTTCCTGTTTCAATTTTTTGTCTTGTGTTCTCAAAAATAACTTCCAACAATTTTTACTAATTTACTGATTCGCTGTCGGCGAGTACGCCAACACAACTCCCTAAAAACTGTCCTAAATTTTATTGTCGTACCGATAATTTTAAGATATTTCAAATCTCTTAGGCTAACATTGATTAACGATCATCTTATCATTACAAATTTAACTTTCCAATATACTTTTGATGCCAACCCTTGTTATAGAAAAAGAAAATATGTTTCACATATTTTCTTTCCATATTATTTGATAAAGTATTTACAAAATTATAATCATCTTGCGAAAAAAAAACCACAAAATAATCAGATTCTCCTTTGAAAATTGGAAATCCTATGAAAAAAGTAAATTTCAGAGCTTCGATGACGATCTTTATTTGATATAAAAAATCTTCTCTTGTTCTCTTAATTATACCTTCACTAAAAAATTGATTTATATTTGGAATAGTCAATATATCAGAAATGAGTGTTTTGGCAGATAAAAAACAAGTATTTTTCCACTGCCCATGACCTAAACCTGTAGTATTCCATAAAGGATATTCTATTGATACTCCATAAATTATTTGAGGAGGTATGTCAGGTGGTGGTATCACGTAGACACCATTTTTATTTTTTTCATGGTGTAAAGGATCACTAGGCCATACGGCTAAATCTTCGTTTAAGCACTTAGCAAATCCTTTCATACTATTGGCATTTCCTTCAATAACTATAAAACATAAGTTTTCTAATAAAACACAATAGTCTGCCAATACTTTCCAAATATTAGATTCCGGTTCCGTCAATTGACTTAAAAGTAACGTATATTGTTGAATCTGTACATCGTTATCCGGTATATCAGAATGTATTAATGACCAAAGTCTATC
>JAITQV010000568.1 GCA_031288765.1 Planctomycetaceae bacterium | reverse complement strand
TTTTAACATTGGAATTTTCTCAAAAAAATTCCACAAAAATTTTCCCAAAAACACAATCAAACATCTAACAAAATTTTCCATTGTAAATCTCCTTTTGAATTACAAGGTTGATATTGAATTTCCCTGCAACCGTTCACCATAAAACGCTTGGCAAAAACAAAACCGGTCACAAATTCAATAACACCCATTGTAACCCGACACCCAAAAATCTACAAGGGGGAATATCGTCTATTTTGATTTTTTCCCGAAATTTTTGTTCTAAGCCCGCAGCAACCGTTCGCCTATCAACTAATATGTCGCCCTTTCAGGGCTTAAATTTATATGTATCCCTTATTCGTAGGGCGTTGCCCTACGCTAGGATATTAAGGGCTTTCAGCCCTAGGCAATCGAAACATCCAACATTGTACAAATTCCCTGTCGGCTAACGCCGACGCAATCATGGGTGAAAACCCTTCAGCGAACGATTGCCTACCTTTTGTTTTTGTATCGGGTTGGAAGATTCTGATCCGTAGGTTGCGCGCCGGTTTTGCACCTCCCGCCCTACGGGTTAAGAAGAAAATTCGGCGGAAAAGAGTTTTTTCCCGCGTCATTACTCGACAAAGGATTGAATAGATATAGATAATTTTATTTACTAGAAATTAAAGACCGCTTTGGGCAATTTTCAAGGATGCACCACCTAATCATAAGATACCGTATAACGTCAATCAACCATTTTTTTTAACACAAAATACACTAAAAATTTAGTTTTGCCGTGTTTCATGAAAATTTTACACGTTTTGCGTTTAAAAAGTTAATTGATTAACGTTGTACGGTCTAGTCATTGTTGTTTAAGGGTTGGGATTATTTTTTCTCTGCCGGAATCCAGTCGCAAGCAAATGTCAACCAACCGTTCTCAGAAGATGCAAAAACCGGAACAAGAACACCTGTTCCCTTCCATTCGCCCTCAAGCTCCAACGACTCCGTTTCAACACGTTTCGGTAACGCTTCAAGCCGCCGTATTAAATAAGAACGAATCATCGTTTGAATCGCGGAAAGTTTTGTACCGCTTTCCGGTTGATAATTGCTCGGAAATGCCTGAGGTGTTTCAGCCTGCTCCAAAACAACAACCTCCCGCTCAACCCCATTCTGATCCTTTTTCTTCTCAACACGAACATTGTAAAGAACCGTTATTGTGTACGATTTATCGGAATTGTTGAGAACCTTAATATCGTCAAGCCGAATAACAACCTTGATTTTGTTATCAACAAACAAAACATCAATCGGCGCTTTGGCAACAAAAGAAACCTGAGCCGGCGATTCGTCCTGTTTGCGTTCCAAAAATTTCGGCAGTTTCGGGAATTGCTTTTGCAGGTCTTTTACAAACTCGTCTTCATCAAGAAAACGACCGGATAAAGCAAGAGCCGCTGCATTATTCAACGCCGATTGGTGAACCTGAACCGCTAAATCATAAGGTCTTTCCAAAACCGGCGCCGGATTCATCGCCGAAGGCTGCGTCCGGCTGCCGATTAAAACAGACCAGTCAATTTTTTCCGCCGTACCGGAAAGATTCCAGATTCGCGGGAAAAGACCGTTTTGAATAAGCGGTGTTCGGATTTTGGTTTGATAATTTTCGTTCAACTCCTCAATTTTCGGATCAACCCGATTATCCACACGGAGACTCATTCTTTTTTCGGCACGCTGCCTCGCAATTGACTGCGAAGATGCCCGCTGCTCCTGAATTTGCTGTTTAGCAATCAGCTGGACAAGAGGTCCGCCGTTGATACGAATATTGGAAAGAGATGCTTTAAGATTGGCTTGCGTTTTAGTCGGAACCGTTAAAAACGCTTCGGGCGTGATTTGAATCCGTTTCTCAGCCGACAAAGTTCCCTTGGTGTCCGTATTTACCGTAACCGGAGAATGGTATCCCGTCGTTACAGAATCCATAACCGCTTTAATGAGAATTTTGATTTCCGCTTTATTTTTATTCGGAACCAATTCGGCGGAACTGGTTGCACTCAATGTTCCGGTTCCGACAATATGTGTTCCCAAAATATTTTCGTCAATTTCAAAATCTTCACTGATTTCATTTTGGAATCCCGCACCGATAAACTCAATGCCAGCCTGAACCTGAAGATTGACACCGGAAAACACAACACGTACCAACTCCGCAATTTTCAATGTCCGCGGTTCGACAACACCGGTATCTTCCAACCAAACCATCACATCATTCAAAGCAACAGCATGAAGCGGATCACGGTTTCCCGAATAAGTTTCAATATAACTGAGAAGATGATCGCAAACTTTTACCAATTGGGATTCGTAACTGTTGTCCGCAATGAGGCGTTCCAGTGATTGGTATTGCCGAAGCGATTTACGGAAATCGTCGAAAACAATCCGCCGAACTCCCTTTTTATTCGAATGAAGAGCATTCCAAACATTGTCAAGAAAGGCTTTGTCGGGTGTTTCGGTTTTTTGGAGCAACACCGCTAACTCTTCAAGATGAAATTCTTCTTTCCACACCGCCGCCGCTTCCTTATCAGAATCACGGTTCAAAAGCCGAAGCAATGATTGAACGGATTGAAGCAAAGTTTGTTTGCTCCGTTTCAAATCATCAGGCGTAATTTTTTTGTAATCGGATTTAACTTGTTCACAGAGCGTTTTCAACTGCTCTTTCGCCGCATCCGGCGACAACGTTAATTCCTTCTCCTTTTGTGCAGGCTGTACCGTTTCCGTCGAAGCGGTTCCCCGCAAACGCGGAACCCGCCGAAATCGGGCAGCCTGAGAAATATTGGGATAAAAAGCAACAATCACGGCGGCAGTTAGAAACATCACCGCCAAAAACCGGAAACAAAATGTTTTTTGCATTATACTATACTGGGTTTGAGTAAACTGGAAATTGAAATGAGTTGTAAAAGAAATTTTCTAAACGTTAGAAATTTCATAAACGTTAAAAGTTTGTGAACTTTGTAAAACCAAAAATGTTAATTTGGATGATTTACAAAATATAGGTTCTTAATTTTTTTTTATTTTATGCCAAATTTTAAAAAAAATACCGGTTAAAGCGATATATTTTGTTGCAATGAGGTGTATTACCGATATAATGTCCGTCAAAATTACCTGAACGATTTAACCGGAATAATCCGTAAAGTCGTTCTATTTTGAACAATCCAAAGGAGATTACCGGCAATGACATTATTTACAATGACAAATTTCATCCATCGAATGAACACCGTAACCGTAAACCACACAAACTTTGCTGATTATAACAAGTTAAACGCAGGAAGTAAATCGGGCATCCTGAAATTTTTTCAAAAAGGCAGTAAGATGAACAAAATTTTGCCGGAATTTCTCGGTCAAGACCGGCGGATTCTCTCAAATATTTTTTTTACATTTCTCATATTTTTGGTATTTTTGTTGACATACCGCTCATTTTCACCGCTTTTTGCGGAAGAAATATCATGGCATGAATTGGATTACCTTTCATGGGAAACCGATTATGCGGCGGCATCGCAAAAGGCAAAAGAACAATCAAAAAATCTTTTGATTTATTTTTATGCGGAAGCGGATTCGCTGTTGATTCCGAATTCTACGGAGGAGCGGTTTGTTAAGGCTGGTAACAATGAGATTCGGCAGGTTGTTTACGTGTTGCCGCAATTACAAAAACCGCTTCCGATAGCGGCGGCTTGTCGGGAATTTGAGCAACGTGTTTTTTACAAGCAGGAAGTTATTGATTTATTTAACAATTATATTTTGCTGAAATTGCCGATTGATGCGGTTCAGGAGTCGGAAGTTGAAGGGCAAACGGGAACTCCGGTTCTTGATTTGCCGAAATTTCGGGAGATGGCTCATCTTCCGGGGCTTGCGGTGATTGATTATGAACACGCAACCGCACCGTATTATGAAAATCTTGTTGGTATTCTTCCTTTTTTACGGGCGAAACCGCCGACAACGGAACAGGTTCAAACTTTTTTGACGCTTCCGCCCGGAACACTGACGCAACGAACATTGATTTATGCTCTCCGAATTCATCCTGAACGTCCGCTTAGTACAATAGGAACATTCCATTCGTCGCTTACCAAAGAGGCAACAGACCATTCTATTTATCAGGCAAAGACCGGAGTTTTGGGGCATCAGAATTTCGGAACACGAAGCGGCAGGATTAGCGAGGAGTTGGGGCTTGTTTCGGTTTCGGAAATCTGCGCCCAAAGTTGGACGGACGAAGGGCTTTTTGAAGCGGCGATTGGTTGTGTACGGGCGTGGCGGAATTCTTCCGGTCATTGGACAGCCGCGCGAAAAAAACATACTTATTACGGTTACGACATGGTGCTTGGTTCCAACAATATCTGGTATGCTACCGGAATTTTCGTCGATTAACGCAACTCAAATATTCCGGCAAAATTGGAATTACGACCGGTTTGTATTCTCCGGGAACGAATATAAGTTACATCGGCGAATGAAATTACCTTTCTCATTAATCATTTCTTTATTGAATACGCCGAATATTTTGTACATTGTCAATTGAAACGGTAATCACGCGGAAACATGATTATCGCTATTTAATTCTGGAACAAGAAAAAATTGCAGAAGTTGATAATTGTCTCTCAAAATGTAACCAATCTTATTATTTGGTGATGTTTCATAAAACAATTCTCGCTAAAGAGGAACACAATCAGAACTCCTCCCTGAATACAGGATATTTTATTGATCATTTTTGGAAGGGATAGTTGTAAATAAATTCCTTTTTATTA
>JAITQV010000557.1 GCA_031288765.1 Planctomycetaceae bacterium | reverse complement strand
TAATGACGCCATATTTTCAAAATATTTTTTCCGGTGAAACCCGCCAAAATAGGATTTTTCTTTTTATTACGGCGATATTTTTTCATGTTTTGTTTTGGACGATTGCGCCGACGTTCTTTTTGTCTAATTATCAAATTGACACAATGGAGATGATGGTAATTGGTCAGAATTGGGTGATTTCCACATTTAAACATCCGGCGTTTCAAGGTTGGGTGGTTGAGATAATTTCGCGTATTTTTAATCGTGCGGAATTTGTGCCGTATCTTGTTTCACAGTTTGCATGTGTTTTGACGATAATTATTGTTTGGCGGTTTGCCCAAAAAATTCTTTCGCCCAAGTTAGCGTTACTGGCGGCGTTGACGCTTTTATCGTATTTTTATTTTCACTATGACAGCACGGTTTATAACAACCGTACATTTATGCGGTTTTTTTGGATTGCTGCGGTTTATTTTCTTTATCTTGCTTTTGAAAATAATAAAAAGCGGTATTGGATATTGACGGGAGTTATGTTGGGTTTGGGAATATATTGCAAGTTTACGATTTTTGTGTTGGTGATTACGATTTTGCTTTATATGTTTTTTGAACCGCAAGGAAGGAAATATTGGAAAACATGGGGACCTTATTTTTCTACTGTAATTTGTTTTTTAATTGTGCTTCCTTTGTTGATTTGGATCGTTCAACATCATCTTTCGCAATTTAATTACATGTTTAATTCAATCGGAAAAGAAAAACCGGAATTGATAGATCATTTTTTTTCGCCGGTTCGTTTTCTTTTAAGCCAAATTCCTGTTGTTGCGGTTCTTTTGATTCCCGTATATCCGATAATTGGTTTTTGCCGGCGGTTTGATGCAACAAAATATCGTATTGATTTTACGGGACGTTTTTTGACCTTCTTTATTTTTGTTCCTTTTATTTTGCAAGTGTTGGTTGCATTTTTTTGTGCGGGTAATATGCGGACAGCGCTTGGTTGTCATCTTTGGTTATTGTTTCCGTTATATTTGCTTTATACGCTAAAAATTCCGGCGGAAAAAGAAAAATTCTATTCGTGTTCGATTAAATTGGTATTTGGCAATATTTTTATTTTTGCTTTAATGACAATATTTGCTGCTCAATTTGCGCCGTTTTTGACCGAGCGAGATTCGCGTTATCATTTTCCCGGCAAAGAGCTGGCTCAAACTGTCCAAACTATTTGGTCTGAACGATATTCAACACTTGTTCCGTTTGTGCGCGGCGATGATTCTTTGACGGAAACTGTTGCGGTTAATCTTCAACATCGTCCGATAGTTTACAGTGAGCTTTGGTCAACAGAAGAAGATTTTCGCAAACGCGGCGGAGTTCTTCTTTGGCTGATTGGCGAACCCGGGAAGTTGCCGCGTCATTCAATTCGCGGGTGTTTTGGCAACCGTGATTTTGGTTATTCATTAAAAACCGGACAACCCGATGATTGGCTGCAACAATTTCCCAACGCCGAAATCTTAACACCATTGGAACTTGCCCCGAAAACAATAACCAAAGTCCCGCCGATAAAAATCGGAATTGCAATCATCCCGCCTTCACAAGATTATGAATAATGGTAATATTTCGGTAGAATTTTTGGCGGTTATTCATTAGACTTTTTCGCTAACTTGAATACGGCATCTATTCTAAAAATAGGGCTGGATGGATACATAATTTTGTATTGGTTATATTTTTTTTTCTGTAATGAATATAAACATGTTTAATGCGCAACGTAAAATATGGCATGGAAGCGGAATTATTGAGCGTAATTTCCGATTGACGGAACAAACGTTTCGTTTAACACTTGTTACTCAGGGGGTGTTGCCAACCGTCAACGCCGGGCAATTTGTAATGCTGCGGTTGCCGAACCGTACTGATCCTTTGTTGGGCAGACCGTTTGCGGTTTATCGGGTTTTGGGAAACGTGTTGGAAGTGATTTATCTTGTTGTCGGCAAAATGACGGAACATCTTGCCAAACTACGGTCAGGTGATATGCTTGATTTTTGGGTTCCGCTTGGCAATGGGTTTTCGCCTGTCAGTACGCCGACTCATATTATCATGGTTGCCGGAGGAATTGGGCAAACACCTTTTCTTATGCTTGCCGAAAAATATTTTCGGACGGATTCGCGTTGTACGCTGCTTTATGGTACACGAAACGCAAAATATGTGATTGGCATGGATGATTTCAGGCAATTTGATGTTGACATTCATCTTGCGACAGACGATGGTTCCTGTAACGAAGGTTTTATCAATTATCATGGTCCCGTAACAGATTTGATTTCCAAAGTGTACCGGCATGGGGAACCGGCACGGATTTTTTGTTGCGGTCCGCGACCGATGCTTCATGCGGCGTTTCGGATTGCCAGCCGATTCAACCTTCCCTGCGAAGTCTCACTCGAAACATCAATGAGTTGCGGTTTGGGAATTTGTTTCGGATGTGTTGTTAAATGCCGTTGCGAAAAAGAGAAAACAACCGATAAGGAAATAGATTTAGCAACTAAAATTGAGAAGGAAACGTGGGATTATCGGAGAACATGTATTGATGGACCGGTTTTTGACGCTTACAGGCTTTGTTGGTAATTGTGTTCTCCGGCATTCTGAAAACATTTCCTATTTTCTTGGCTTTTGCAATCTTTGTGCGAAGGGTTACAAACAATCAAATGTAATTATCTATTTATTAACCGTTGAATACACGAAATACACGGAATTTGTAATAGTAATAATGTTTCCGTACAACTTCAAGATTAGTTCCATTTATAAAAATAGGACACAAAAATGTTTTTTTGTTATTGGATTTATTAGATTCATTTTGTATCCTCAAAAATAAACTTGTGAGCTTATCAATTGACTAATTTCCGTGTGTTTTGTGTATTCTGTGGTTCATAAAAATAGACAGTTACCCAAATTATTGTCTGGAGCCTAGTCATCGGAATCTCCATTTATAATAGTAGAATGTTGAACGTTTTGGAAAAATCCGGCTGACTTTTCACAAATTGCCGGATAATTAATCGGTTCGGTTTTCAATCCGAAGGCGGTCCCATCGAACTTCGCAACGCCGTTTTAACCGTTTTGCCGTAAAAAGGTCAAAAGACCATTGTTATTTTGTACGAAATTCCGAATCAATTCAATATTAAAACATAACAAGAACGAAGCGGTTCCTTTTGTAAAAACGTTACGGAACGAGTTCAAACACTACATCGGTTTTTCCTTTGTTGGGAACGGTAAAAACAATTCCTTCCTGCTGATATTTGGCGGGAATTTGATACGGAGCCGGTTTGGGTTTTGTTTCGTCAAAAGCGGGATCACGCCAGAAAAATTTGACATGATATTCGCCGGACACCGCGCCTTTACGTCTTGGTGATTCGATGGTTTCGAGCGAAAAATTGCCTTCGGTGTCCGTCAGACCGGAAGCGGCAACTATCGGATTTTTTGTTGTTGGTTGGAAAGTGATGTTACAATCGGCAATTGGTTTGCCTTGCAATATCACTTTACCGGACACCGGAACCACTGAATCGCGTTTGGTACAGCCTGCAATCAATAGAGTACAACAAACAAAAAACAGGACAACATTTTTTAATAATCGTTTCATGAAAAACCTCGCAGGGAAAAAAGTAAAATTTAATGTGAAACAATAAAACGACGAATATAAATTGTTATGAAAAAAATTTAACAACTTCCGGTTCAATTTTAATTTCCGGCAATCCATGAAAGCGGAAATGTCAACAAGGAAATGGTTTGATAGGGATTGTCGGGACCGATTTCACAAAGCAGTCCAACCTGATTTTCCGGCAACGCAACAAGATTTGAATAGGCTGCGGGACCATCATAAACAAGCCGTTTATATTTCCAGGTTTTTCCGTCGTCTTCACTCATCCAGACGGTTAATCGTTCTCGTTCTTTTCCATTTGGTCCCGCATACAAGATGATTCCCGGTTTATTGTCCTTTGCCCATGAATACCGGAGGATATTGGCTTGGCAAACCGGTGAAACAAGATTGTAATCCAAATAAGCGTCATCGGAATTTGAACCGGTTGCCATTCCTGAAACGGGAAAAGATTCTCCTCCGTTACGGCTAATCGCGACCGCCCGACAATCTTTCTCATGATAAGAACGCATATTCATCATCACACTGCCGTCTTCCAATTCGACAACAGTAGATTCGTTAACGTATGGTTCAGTGCTGCCGCCAAACCGCCAACTCTTACCATGATCGTCGGAGTAAATGACATGCGAACGGCAACGTTCCCACCATTTCAATTTTCCGTCAATAACAGAATGGTTTGCCGGAATAACGAGTCGGTTTTTATGTTGTCCCCGAGTCAGTTGAATAGCGTTACAGGGACCGGTTGCGTACCAACCCCAGTTATCCAAACGAAGTTGCGGCATTTTTTGTGCTTGGCTCCATGTTTTACCGTCGTCGTCCGACTTCATAAGATAGGGAATACGCGGTTGATTACTTGTTCCTTCCATGATTTTCGGTTCAATATCAACACCGCGATTCCATGTTCCGAAAAGCCAAACGGTTCCGGTAATTTCGTCACAAACCGGACAAGGATTGCCGCAGGTTTCGTCGTTATCGCGCCAAACAATTTGAATAGGACTCCATGTTTTTCCACTATCTTCACTGCGTCGGAGAATTGTTTCAATTTTATCGGCGTCTCCGGCAACCCGCCCCTCAGCAAAAGCAAGCAGTGTTCCCTTTTTTGTTTTGCAAATTGCCGGAATACGGATATTATTGTACCCGTCGAATTGTTTTCCCTGACGAAACAGGATTTGACATTGCACTTCCGGCGGAAAATTCATTTCCAACATTGAGGGAATTTTTCTTGAGGCAAGTTGTTTAGCAACCTGTTCCGGAAGCGGCAAGAGTGAGCCGTTTGCGGCGAAATCGTAAACATGCATCCGGCTGCGATGCGGACGTAACGCAAATATTCCCAGCGGTTGCGTACCAATCCGGTATTCAAACACTTTATGCCCTTCAATTGTTACAGTGACGGTTTCTTTCACTCTGGCAATGAGTACATTAAATGGTTTACCTGCCGAAATTCGACTGTCAATTTTTGAAAAATGAGTTTCAGTATTACCGAAAATCCGTTTGAAAAGTTGACCTTCTGCAAAAAAACTGTTGTTTCTTCCGTCAAATCCGAAATGAATCGAATTATTGTTGAAACAAATCGAAGCGGCTGATTCGTTCAGCAATTCCAGCATTATCTTAATCGTAATACTAAAATCTCCTTCGCCGATCATTCGATTCGCGTACAGAAAAGCCGTACCTTCACCCTGCCCGACAAGGGAACTTTCTTTTTCGTCCCAATTGCCGATCCGAGAGGCATCTGTGATTTTTCCGTCTTTAACAAAAAACCGCTCTTCCGCAAAAAGAAACGAAAATCGGGAACTGACACAGAAGAAAATAAACACTACAATCAAACTAATAAACTCATTTCGTGTTTTGTTCATAATTAAATCTCCTTTGAATAAAAATTTTCAAAAACTTGTTCAAAAAAATCCTGCAATTACCAATATTTACACTATGGTTGAACAACGGTTATAACTGTTTTTTTAATTCCGGTATAACGCAAATTCAACCGTATTGGGTACAAAAATTCTACACGATTAACACTCATCAATCAACAATGTTATGATTTTGATAAAAGCCGCCAATAAAGTACGGCAATTTACTTATCAGACACATTACATTGTATTACATTATTTTCCGTCCGGTTCTATTTTTAGTTCGACCCAAACGATTTTTTGCAGAGTTCCCGAATTTCGGTTAACTATAACATTATTTGTTCCGTCTTTTGCCGCTTCCAGCGGACAATCAAACCGCAATACGCGGGCAACATCTCCACTAAATCCTTTGAGTTCGGCATCGTCAACCGGTTTAGTGTTTTTACCGTTAAGAGTTGCGGAAAGAACGGCTTCTTTAACCGATTCATTGGCAGCCAGACCAAGAATCAGCCAAAGTTTTCCTGTTACCGGTTTTGTGCCGATTGGAATAGTAAATGTTACATCGGAATCTGTTGTTTTCGGAAGTTGAATACAAGCCGAAACTCCCTGAGAAACCGTATCACGGTATCCGACCGGATGCCGCCGCACCGAATGGAGAATCACTTCATCGCCGATTCCTTTTTCTAATAATACACGATAATCATATTCACTGACCGGACGTGTATCGGAATCCATCCAGTTGAACAAATAAATGTTACGTGCGCCGCGAAAACGTTCGGAAGCGACGAAACCGTAAAGACCGGCTAAGTCATTTGGTATTGCTTTGCCGCCGGGCCAAGCGCGGGCGTTGTATTCGAGACCCGGAGCCACTGCAACAGAATGTTCCAACGTTTTCAGCAATTCGTGCCAACGTTCCACCGGAATATCAAAATCGCTTGCCGCCCAAAACGGAGTTGGAATTAAAAGATCAACGGATTTTTCTTTTGCCCATTGAACGCCGTCCATTCCCAAACCTGCCGCCGCGTCGGGGTCTGTCGGACACCGTGCCGCAATATAAATGGGATGTCCGCGTTTTTTCTCCCATTCCTGAGCCAATTTTCGTACATCGCGCATAAATTCGTTCAGAATAATACCTTCTTCACGTTCTTTTCCCGGCGTGAAATGATAGCCGAACCGCATCCAGTCCAGCTCCAAACCGTCAAAATCATATCGTTCAAAAAGTTCACGGACAAACGACATCTGATGTTCCCGAACTTCGGGGTGGGCATAGTTCAACGCCCGACTTAACCAATCCTTGGATTTATCGTTCGGAACACGCCAAAATTGCGGATTTGTCCGCCAAAAAGTGGAATGGGCAAAATGATCAATTTCATTTACCCAATGAAGATCATTCATTCTCATGGAAATCCACGGCGAAATCTTTTTTTCACGGCAACGGTCAATCCAAATTTTGTACGGATCGAGACCGCGTTCGTGAAGCAATCGGGCATTTTGAAACCATTGGGACAATTTAGCGTCTTGATTTTTGATTTCGACGCTGTTGACAGGTTCCCAGATGGCGTCGCGTGTCTGACTTTTGAAGGTTGCACGTTGGGCATTGGGATTGAGGAATAGATGGGTTATTTTGGTTCCGGCGTACTGATCAATAAACGCGTGCAAACCTTCCAAAGTCATCTGTTCCGGTGTTCTTGTAAAGTAGAAATGAGAGTCATCCTCATTGATAATCAACATCCCGTCTAATACTTTAGGCGGTTCTGCGTTCAACTTGTTTATTGCAACAAGCAAGGACAACAGTGTTACAAACGAAACGGTAACGATGTGAAAAAATTTGTTTTTCATAGAAAATTCTCCTGAAATTATGGG
>JAITQV010000483.1 GCA_031288765.1 Planctomycetaceae bacterium | reverse complement strand
CAGTCGGCATAATCTCAAAATAACCGGATTCCGGTTTGTAAAAGTACGGAAATCTTCACAATTGATAAATAAGATTCCGGTAATAAATGGTGTCGGCGTCAATAACCGCAGCAATAATCAGCGGCGTTATTTTGCAGTAATATTTTATAACGTTTTTTTACAATTCTTATTGTGTTTCCGCGAGGAAAACCCGCATGGAATGGGGAATAAATTTTAATGCGGAATTGAGATTTGGTTTTGGACCTGTTCCTTCGGGAAAAATATCGTTGGGCGCTGCAGATGAAGTATCAAGAAAAAGCCGCCACGAAAAATTTTGACACACCGCCGGAAAACAAAAATCACGCTGTTCCCAGCCGCCGTGAAACATTATTAAAAGATGATACAGCGAACCTTCGTGTTCTGTTGTCGGCGGCACAGCGGCAATCAGGCAGGTTAAACTCCGGTCAAGACTGTTATTCCAAGGCACCGCACCGCCAAGCGCACCATACCAGCTTATATCCGGTAATCCGCCGGGAGTTCGCGGCTGACCGGTCATAAAATAGGGCTGCCGTACCGCAACTTCCTTTTTGCGAAACCGTATCAGCTCACTGACAAAACGCCGAATATCGCCGTGCCGTTTGAGAAGCCGCCAATCAAACCACGAAATCGCATTGTCCTGACAATATGCGTTATTGTTACCGCGTTGAGTTCTGCGGACTTCGTCTCCGGCGGAAAGCATCGGAACTCCCTGACTCAAAAGAAGTGTTGCCATCATATTTTTAATCTGGCGGTTCCGTACCGTTTCAATTTCACGGTTTGTTGTCGGTCCTTCCACTCCGTAATTACAGCTGCAATTATGATTTTCCCCGTCGCGGTTTTGTTCGCCGTTTTCTTCGTTGTGTTTGTAATTATACGAAACAAGATCGTTCATTGTAAAGCCGTCGTGGGCGGTTACGAAATTGATGCTGTTTTGCGGATGCCGCCCGCTGTGGGAATACAAATCGCTTGATCCGGAAAGACGTGTCGCCAACGCCCCCGTCATATTCTGATCGCCGCGCCAAAAACGCCGGATATCGTCGCGGTATTTACCGTTCCATTCCGCCCAGCGTTGCGAGCCGAGTCCGTAAGCCCCAAACGACCCCACCTGATACGCTCCGGCAGCATCCCACGCCTCCGCAATAATTTTCGTATCGGCGAGCAGCGGGTCTTCCGAAATTTGTTCGATTAACGGCGGATTCGCTTGAAGATTGCCGGATTGGTCGCGGCTTAAAATGGACGCCAAATCGAAACGGAAACCGTCAATATGATAATTGTGTACCCAATGCCGGAGACAATTGAAAATCATTTCACGGACAATCGGATGATTACCGTTCACCGTGTTCCCGCAGCCGCTGTAATTTTTGTAATACTGCCCGCGGTCAAGCATGTAATAAATCTGATTGTCAAGTCCTTTGAAACTGAGTGTCGGTCCAAATTCGTTGCCTTCGCAGGTATGATTGAACACGACATCGAGAATGACTTCGATTCCCGCCTGATGAAATGAGCGAACCATTTCCTTAAATTCACGGACTTGTGCGCCGGGTTCCCTGCCGTATGCGTAACCGCGGTGCGGCGCAAAAAACGCCATCGTGTCGTAACCCCAATAATTTTTGATTTTCGGTTCCAGACCGTTGCTTCCCAAGATCGGAAACTCATGAATCGGCATCAACTCCACCGCCGTAATTCCCAAATCCTGCAAATAAGGAATCTTTTCAATCAAACCAAGATAAGTTCCGGGGTGGTTTGTTTCACCGGACGGCGATTGCGTAAAACCGCGGACATGGAGTTCATAAATAATTGACTTTGACAGGTCTTGCCGGATATGCCGGTCACCTCGCCAATCAAAATCGTCATCGTCGATAACAACACATTTCGGCGGACGGATTATTCCGTCGGCGGACGGTAAAAATGTTCCCGCCAAGGCTTTGGTGTAAGGATCGATCAAACGGGCGCGTCCATCAAACCGGAGACCTTTTTCCGGTTCAAACGGACCTTCCGCCTGAAAATGGTAAAGTTGTTTGGCTTGCAAGCCTTTGACAAACAAAGACCAAACATGCCCCCAACGGTTTTCCTCGCGGTTAAACTGAATAACATCGGACGGTTCCGTATCCGTAACTTTTTCATATAAAAGAAGTTTCATCGCTTTTGCCAACCGGCTGACAACAACAAATTGAACACCGTTATCATGCAGAATGGCGCCGTACGGAAGCGGATGTGTAAACCGCATTACTGGAGGAGGATCAATCATATTTGACTGTTCTAAGGGCATCTTGTGGAAAAAAAAGGGTAAGCTGTAAGGGTTTACTCTTTTTCTTTTCGGGCTTGTTTGTAAAGGAAACATTTATTTGACTTTATTTTCTAAATGACTCTTTGAAATTCCTAAAAACGGAATCTTTAATCCGCCAATCCGAAAAAAATTTACGGACATTCATTTTTTCAGTGCCGGACTTGTAAAAAACAAAATTTTTAGAAATTCCTTATTATAAAATCGAAAAAAGACACGGTACAAGAAAAGAAACGTTATTGCGTCTATTATTCAGTCCTTTGTTTTGTTTCACGGGTTTCGCAGTTAAAAAAATAGTTGTATCCAGTCAGTCATCTGTCTTGAAAATAGGGCTGAAAGCCTTTTAGTCAATACAGTAGCGTAGGGCAACCGCTCGCCGTAGCGGTTGCTTGCCGATAGGCAACCAAAATAACCAAATGACATAAATTCATTGTCGGCTGATGTCGACGCAATCGTTCGGCGAACGATTGCCTACCTCTTGATTAACAATCCACATGGTCGGCAATCCGCATGCGAACTATCCACTCTCAATTATCAACTATTTATTCCAATGATTGTTTTATTTTGCGGCAATTTTGGTCGAATTTGTATCTTTTTGAAGCATTCAAACGTGCAAAATGCAAAAAATGTCGTGCGACAACCGGTAATTGTCGTGTGACAATCGGCAATTGTCGTATGACAACCGGCAATTGTCGTGCGACAACCGGCAATTGTCGTATGACAACCGGCAATTGTCGTTTGGCAACCGGCGATTGTCGTTTGGCAACCGGCGATTGTCGTATGACAACCGGCGATTGTCGTGTGACAATTGATAATTGTCGTATGACATTTTTTGATATTTTTGGGGTTTCATGGTTGGTTTTCTGCGGTTTTGTAAGGAAAAGGCAGACAACCGCTTTTCGGGCGGTTAATTGACGGGTTTTGACTTTTTTGCGTTTATTTCCCGTGAAAAACCGGTTCGGGTTGCCGTCCAAACAACGTAAACGGAGCCGCATCATAAATATTCAATTTCAGGAATTGACCGGTGAGGCGGTCGTCCGGCGCATCAAAAACAACTATCCGACCACACGAAGTACGACCGGAAAGCTGAACCCCGCCGTTTTCAAATTGCCTGCTTATCCCCTCCACAAGAATCTCCGCCGTTTTACCAATAAATTGCCGGTTCTGCTCAAGCGAAATTTTGTCCTGAATAGCCAGCAATACACGATTCCGCATCTTCTTAACCGGCTCGGGAACATCATCGGAATAAAGTTCCGCCGATTTTGTACCGGGTCGCTCACTGTATTTGAAAATAAAACTGTTCCTGAACCGGCTGCCTTCCACCAATTCAACCGTCTGCAAAAACTCGCCGTCCGTCTCCCCGCAAAACCCGACAATAAAATCGCTGGTTATAGAGGCGTTGGGAATGGTTGAATAGATACGGTTTACGAGTTCGCGGTATTCGGTTGCGGAGTAGTTCCTTTTCATCCGCCCAAGCACCCCGTCCGAACCGCTTTGAGCCGGAACATGAAGATGCCCCGCAACCTTCGGCAAATCCCGCACCGCCCAAAGTAAATCCTCCCCCATTCCGCGAGGATAATTCGTCACAAAACAGAGCCGCCGTAACCCCTCAACCGCCGAAACCAAATAAAGAATATCCGAAAGCAATACCGTTTTTCCGCCCGCTTTATAACAGTACGAATTAACCGCCTGACCAATCAATGTGATCTCCACCACCCCCTGACCAACCAATCTCCGTACCTCGTCAAGAATTTCCTGCGGCGGACGGCTTTGCTCCGGTCCCCGAACCGACGGAACAATACAGTACGTGCAGAATTTATCACAACCGAACATGATACGAACCATCGCCTGAAAACGGTTGAGCCGTGCTTCGGGGTTCCGAACCGGATCGAAAAGACGGAAACTGCCCGCAACTTCAGCATGACGGTGTTCACGGCGTTTCAGACTGACCAAAAGTTTTTTGCCGGATTCCTCTCCCCGACCAACAAGGTTTGGTTCGGAGGTTCGCTGTAACTTTTCGTCAAGAAGCTGGTGAACCGTTTCGGGAAGCAGTTCCAATTGACCGGGACCCACAACAAGATCAACATGAGGCGCACGTTGAAAAATGATGTTCTGATCTTTCTGAGCCATGCAGCCAATCACGCCGAGAACCCCATAAGGTTTCAATACTTTCCAATGTTTTAATCTTCCCAATGCGCTGTAGATTTTATCTTCGGCGTGTTGCCGTATGCTGCACGTGTTGAACAGAATGATGTCGGCATTGCGGCGGTCTGTTGCCGGAACCAAACCGGATTGAACCAAACCGGAGTAAACCAATTCGCTGTCCAAAACATTCATCTGACATCCCACCGTCTCAATATAAAACTTCTGCATAAAATGTTCCGCAACCAATAAATTTTCGGCAATGATTCAACCGATTATTTCGCCCGATTGTTTTGTCTGATTATTTCGTCCGCGAGTTTCGTCCGCGAAATTCGCAGGAATAAAAATAAAATCGACCAATATCATTCCCAACATGATAACACAAATCCAACCAAATTGTTTCATTTACTTATACCTTGTTTACGGTTGAAAATCAAGACTTAGACAATATTGTGAATTGTTAATCATCAGATTGGCAACCGCTCGCCGAAGGATTTTCACCCGCCACCGCGTTGGCTTCATCAGGACATAAAAAATACTCCAAAACCAAATAATCCAACCAATCATTAAAAAAATACGTATAACCGGTAATCTTCGGAAAAATTTTTTTAATTTTTAACCTTACCATTCTGGTAATTGGGATTAAAATAAATTATACTAATCTCCAATTGAAAGGAAAATCAAAATTCGGACAGTATTATTACCGTATTATTACCGTATTACTGTTTTTGAAAATCCTTAGAACCATTACACCGGAAACATTACACTAAAATCATTACTGTCGTTTTCCCCCATAAAAAACACGGAGTAGAATTATGTTGAACAAATTCAAAATAGAAAAAAAACTGTTTGCAGGATTTTTGTTTGTTTTATTGTTGTTGCTGTTGGTTGCATTTTGCGGTTACTGGGGATTGTCCCGCAGCGCCGACGCCACCCACAATGTCATTAACATGGAAAACATCCAACAGCGAATCGTCGAAATTCGCAATACGATGTTCCATGCACAGATTGCCGCTCTTAACGGCATCATCTATCGCGATAGAAAATATTCCGAAAACCGAAAAGAATATGATCAAAAACTTCAGGATATCGCCAAAGAAACAAAACCGCTCCTCCAAAACGAAGAACAGGAAATTCTCGATAACCTCGTAACCGCTTACAAAGGATTTGCCGATCTGGACGAACGTTGGTATGTGGTTGAAGATAATCGCGTGAAAGAAGTTGACATTTTAAAAGAACATGCCAACTCCATCAGCCAAAATTTGACCGCACTCTCCGATCTGATTGAAAACGCCATGAAAACGCCCGAAGAAGCAAAAGAAATCGATCAACATCTTTATTTTTCCGAAAAACGATCCATCCAATTAAAACAAATCAATCATTCCTCCACCACCTTCGCAAGACTTCGCCGTTTCTTTTATCAATATCTTTCGGAAATAGACCCCAAAAACAAAACCGCTATTACGGAAAATATTAACAAGAATTTGGCGGACTTGCGTGCCGAACTGAAAATCGTCAAATCCGAATTAACCACCGACGCCGGTAAAACCGCCGCCGCAGAAATTGATACGGTGCTTAAAGAGTGGGAAACAATTTTCGCAAACAATGTTAATTATCTTAAAGAACAAAGTGATATTGATGCCGAACAAGCAAAAAAAATCACCGATATGGAAACATTCAGAAACGACATCACCACACGCCTGACCAAACAGGTTGAGCAAATTCAGAGTGATTCGGTAAGTACATGCCGGTTTATGTTGGCGGTTATTCCGGTTACGTCGTTTTTTGCGTTTGTTCTTGGTCTTGTTTTCAGTTTTGTTCTGAGCCGGAATATTACAACCGGACTTTCAAAAGTAATGGAAACACTTAAAAAAGTTGTTTTGGAAGGCGATTTGAATGTGGAAATTCCGCATGAATTGCTAAACCGGCAAGACGAAATCGGCGGAATGGCGCATGTAGGAAATTCGGTGCTGAATGATTACAAAACGATTGACACAATGGCAACTGCATTGGCGGACGGGAATTGGCGGGTTGATGTTAAGGAAAAGAGCGAGCTGGATTCGATGAATTTGAATCTTGCCAAGATGTTGAGTCAGGTCAACAGCACTCTTCTGCAAATCGATGAAAGTGTTAAGCAGGTAACGACCGGAGCCGGAGAGGTTTCGTCTGCCGCGCAGACTTTGTCCAGCGGGGCGCAGGAATCCGCAGCCAGTCTTGAGGAAATCACGGCGTCCATGAGTGAAATCAGCAGCCAAACAAAAGCAAACGCCCAAAGTGCTTCGGAGGCTCGCGACCTCGCTCAAAAAGCAACTCACGCCGCAGCGGACGGTCAAAACGCAATGAAAGAAATGAATGAGGCAATGAACCGGATTACTAAAAATTCGAATGAGATTCAGCGGGTGGTTAAAGTGATTGACGATATTGCGTTCCAGACGAATTTGTTGGCGTTGAATGCGGCGGTGGAGGCGGCGCGGGCGGGTGTTCACGGCAAGGGGTTTGCGGTTGTGGCGGAGGAAGTCCGAAATCTTGCCGCTCGAAGTGCTAAAGCCGCAAGAGAAACAACCGATTTGATTTCAACCAGCGGCAATGAAATTCACAAGGGCGGTGAAGTGGCAACACACACAGCGGAAGTTCTTAATACGATAGTTGAGCAGATTCGGCAAACAACCGGTTTGGTTTCGGGGATTGCCGAAGCGAGTAATGAACAGGCTCAGGGAGTTACGCAGGTAACGATTGGTCTTCAGCAAATTGATGCGGTAACACAGCAAAACACGGCGGCTGCCGAAGAATCGGCGAGTGCTGCCAATGAGATGAGTGATATGGCAAGCCGGTTGCAGCAGTTGGTCGCGCAATTCCAATTACGAACCTAACTCTATTTTTAGTGAATAGTTAGCAGGGAGTAGTTAATAACGGAGAATCGTCAATCTCTAAACCCTCTGAAATTATTGGGTAATTATTCAGCGGAATGTTTTTTTAATCTCAATTTGAGAAAAATTACCGCTTTGGGGTACACAGTAATTGCTTTCCGGTAGGTACCAATTCTTTTTTGGTATCTACCAATTTCCTCCGGCGAACTCGCCGAGACCTCCGGCGAACTTGCCGAGACCTCCGGCGAACTTGCCAAGACCTCCGGCGAACTCGCCAAGACCTCCGGCGAACTCGCCGAGACCTCCGGCGAACTCGCCAAGACCTCCGGCGAACTCGCCGAGACCTCCGGCGAACTCGCCGAGACCTCCGGCGAACTCGCCAAGACCTCCGGCGAACTCGCCAAGACCTCCGGCGAACTCGCCAAGACCTCCGGCGAACTCGCCGAAACCTCCGGTAAACTCGCCGAAACCTCCGGTAAACTCGCTAACACTTTTATCTGTTTTGCGATGCAGGTCGGCAAATGTTCGCCGATCTTTTGATTTACAATCCCAAAAACCGTAAATCCCGCTGTCGGCAGAGGCGAAAAATTTTTCACCCCCACATTATTCCACTGCCAACTCCCCACAAATTACCGCCGATTATACACATCACACCTCTTGCAGAATTAAGATTCCGTGTTAATACTGAAAATAAACGACCAAATAAAGACCCAATTTTTATTTGTTTTGTCTTTTTAAAAACGGTGCAATAGGGTCGATAAAAAATATATCACCGGCGAAAATCCGCATCAGTGAAAATCCGCACCTTCCGCAGACTTCCCGCCGCTGTTCTCCGTACTTATTAAATAAAGACAATTACCTCCGTTTGCCAATTGCATGACTCCCTCCAAACGCGCCTATTTCGATAAACAAGTCAAATGGGTTCTCGAACGTCTCCCAAAAAAAGTTAAAAATTTACTCGAAGAAATTCCATTGCACGTCGAAGACCGCCCTTCCCGCCATTTGGTTCGGGATATAAAAATGAAACCCAACACCGATCTCTGCGGCTGCTTTGTCGGAATCCCCTTGGGCGAAAAATACAATTGGCAGGCTCAAACCCCCAATACAATTATCCTGTTTCGGCGGGGAATTTACGCCCTTGCCGCCAATGAACACGGAACCTGCAACCGATCAGAACTCCGCCGGCAAATCCGCATCACCATCCTCCATGAATTAGGACACTTTCACGGTCTCAATGAAAATCAACTCGAACAACTCGGTTATGGATAACCCGCATCGCAGGGGCTTTACTCTGTTACGCCCTTGCAATATAATAATGCGGAAACTTTTGTCCCCCTTACAACCTCTTAGGAGAATTATATGATTGTTACTACAAAAGATTTGTTTCAACACGCTTACGGAAAATACGCCATCGGAGCGTATAACATCAACAACCTCGAGCAAACCGTCGGTCTGTTCCGCGGGAACCTCGGTAAAAAAGCGAAAAACGACGACCCCGTCGACCAAACCAACAGCGCCCCGTTTATCATCCAAATCTCTCGCGGCGCCCGCTCGTACAGCGATAAACGTATGCTCGAAGCATTGATTCGCGCTGCCGACGAGGTCTTCCCGGAAGCAATTTTCGCGGTTCACCTCGACCACGGCACCGAAGAAGCTTGCTGCGATTGTATCAACAGCGGATTTTACAGCTCCGTGATGATCGACGCTTCCCATGAGGAATTTGCTAAAAATGTCGAAATCACGAAAAAAATCGTCGATAAAGCCCACGCTAAAAATATTGTTGTTGAAGCGGAACTTGGGCAACTCGGCGGAGTCGAAGAAGATGTGGTCGGAAGTGTCAAATTGACCGACCCCGCTCAGGCTGCCGAATTTATCGAAAAAACCGGTGTTGATTCCTTGGCGGTCGCCATCGGAACTTCACACGGAGCCTTCAAGTTTACCGGAAAGCAAGGTTTGCATTTCGATGTGCTGGAAAAAATTCAAAAGGCAATCCCCAAAAATTTCCCGCTGGTAATGCACGGCAGCAGCAGTGTTCCGCACGAATGGGTGGAACGTATTAACAATGCCGGCGGAAAACTTAAAGACGCCAGCGGTGTCGATGAAAAACAATATCTCCCCGCCGCCAAACTCGGCGTTACCAAAATCAATATCGATACCGACGGTCGTTTGGTTTGGTGTGCGATTCACCGTGAACAATTCCGTGATGATCCGGCGAATTTCGACCTTCGTCCGCCGGGGAAAATCTTCATCCAAGCCTACGCCGAATACATTATCCACAAAAATAATGTTCTCGGCAGTGCCGGACAACTGGACGGTGTTCGCGAGATGTTGAACAGCGGCAAAAAGTCCGGCGGCGGGTGTTGCTGTTGCAAACATTGATGTTGGGGATCGGTTTTGTTGTGTTGATTGATCCTTGACGGTTTATCCGAACTCCGTAGGGACAAGATTATCGGTTTGCCGCAACGGTAATCCTGACTCTGCGGAGTTTCTGACGATAGGGCATTCCGCCTGATATATTAGGAAAATTAAGAGTATTGATTTTCCGGTCCGACAGCCAAACGGTTCAATAGTTGCAGTTTCCGCTTGGAATTGTTCGAAAAACAGAGCAGACGGATTTTATTTACTTCGGTTTTATTAGATTTCCATGACAACGCAATTTCAGGAAAAAACGATTCGATTTCTCGGTAAATCCCCGAATCCGGCATCCAATGAAATTCTTTTGAAACTTCTTGGTCATTCGGTTGATCGTATTCGCACACTGGCTTTTGACAGTCTTTATCTTAGGAAAGACGCTGAGATTTATTTGAATTTGTTCAAGTGTTTTATTCAGGACAAAGACTATTGGTTGAAGACAAAATCCTTGCAGCGGGATCGTCTTTTCCGTTTGACGGACACGGCGTTCAGGAATGAGAACGATGTTCTCCATGAAGCGGCGGCGGCTGTTATTCTGGAGCATAAACTTTACGAAACGCTTCCGTCCGTTCTCGCCAATCTGGAAGGAACCAACGAAAAACGCGCCCAAGAATCGAGAACAATGGTTCTCCAACTTGCGGAATTGTTTTATGCCGACCTGCTCAACACTTCCGAGTCCGAACGCCGGAATTTCGATAAACGCCGCGAATGGTTTATCGAGCAATTGGACGGACCGGTTAAGCGTTATGCGGTTCACGGGATTGACGAATTGCTGCAGAGTCTTTTGATTATTACGAAAAAGGATTTTGCAACGATGTTAACTCTTGCCAACGATCACCGTTCTCCGGCGGGAAAGCGGATATCAGACTTGCTTCTCAACGGTCAGCACGGAAGTTATATCAGGCTGTTGCTCAGCTATTTTTGTGATCCGGACAGTCCTGCGGTGATTGACGAGATTTTGGCAACGCGGTCTGATCCGTTCTTTGTGCGTAAAATGTTGGAATTTGTCGGTATGAATCCGGCGCCCGAATTTCAGGAGGCGTTGAGGAGGTTTCGGTCTTTTGCCTGGTTTACTCCCAAGAATCCCAATTTGCCGAAATTGATTGAGGGATTGGAACCGTGTGCGGTTCAGTTGTTACAGGCGAGCAGTTTTCCCAAATACCAGATGGTGGCTCTTTATCGTTTCTTTTTTGAGCGTCCGTCGGTGGAATCGCGCCGTGCTGCGGCGGTTGCGGTACGTAATTTGGTCGGCGATGATGTCAATGCGATGCTGCTTAAGTTCGTCAATAATTCCGATGCCGAAACGGCGTCAATGGTGTTCCGTATTCTCAAATCCCGTCAAGTGAAAGAATTGAGTACGCAATTCGAGCAGTTAATCAATCGGCGGGAAACGGAAATCCGAAAGGCAATTTACGAAACAACGCCGGAATTTCATATTGAAACTTTTACTTCGCGGATCAACCAGATGACTGCGGAATCCGCCAAAACAATGGGGCATTATGTTTACCTTGTTGATCCGAATACGTTGACGGTGATTCGGGACGATCTTTTTTCACCGATTCCGGTTCGGCGTCTTTCGGCGTGTCTTGCCGCTTTTGCAACAGGTTTGAGTTCTCAATTTATAAAACGTTTAATTGAACTGGCGGAAACAGATGATGAAGCCAATGTTCGTTGTGCTGCGATTTCGGCGTTATCGGCGATTTTAACGAAGGAATCCATCGAAACGCTGAAACATTTGATGAACGATAAATCAATGATTGTTCGTGATGCCGCTGTTGCTGCGGTTAAAAGATGGATGACCGATTATCAGGCTGCGTCAACAAATTCAGCGGGAATGTAATTTCGGCAGCAACTTTTATCCGTAACAAAGTCAAATTGCCGACCGGTAATGTAATACAATGTAATGTAATGCCGGACGAAAGTTGTTGGTGTTGACGGTTTGGCGGGACATCGCTTGTTTTGGATTGCCGTTGCGGTTCGGATAAAAAATATGTTGGAAAGACGGCGATATCTTGAAAAGCCGGTTTTTCCTGTTATATTGTTTCCTTACTTTAATCGGGAACAAGAGAGATCATTCCCAACGCAAGTACAGCAGGAAATAAAATGGTATTTTGCGTAAAATGTTACGAAGTATTTTTGTGAAACTCAACCCTGACAAAAAACATGTCCGCCGAATCAACTGCAACACAATTTGAACCGAAAGTAATTGCGTTTGTTTGTAATTGGTGTACGTATTTAGGCGCTGATCTTGCCGGGACAAGCCGTCTTGAATACCCTTCCAATTTACGGATTATACGTCTTCCTTGTACGGGGCGAATTGATTTTAATTTGATTATCAAAGCTTTTGAAAACGGAGCCGATTCGGTGTTAGTGAGTGGTTGTCATCCGGGCGACTGCCATTACACGAGCGGTAATTTTCATGCGCGAAGGCGTTGGATTCTGTTTCGGGAGTTACTGAACACGCTTGGCATTGATACAAACCGTGTTCATTTCTCATGGATTTCCGCCGCTGAAGGCGCAAAGTTTCAGAAATTCATTACGGAAATCGTCGAGAAAACCCGTTCTTTGGGACCTTACATTGCCATGAAAGAGATCGTTTCTTCTTCCGATTGATAAACAATTTCAGGAACAATTTATGTGCCAAAAAACGATCATACGGATTGCTGTTTCGGAGGATACGGCATTGGTATTGCGGTTTATTCGGGAACTTGCGGAGTATGAACATCTTTTGGAATCGGTGTTTATAACGGAAGAGGTTTTGTACGAATGGATTTCTTCGCAACGGATTGAGGTTTTGTTGGCGGAGTATGAGGGGGCAACGGTTGGTTTTGCGTTATATTATTTTACTTATTCGACATTTCGCGGGCAGCCGGGAATTTACATTGAAGACCTTTTTGTACGTCCGCAGTTTCGGGGGTTGGGGATTGGAACAATGTTTTTTTGTGAATTGGCGCGAATTGCCCGATTGCGCGGTTGTTTTCGTTTGGATTGGATGGTGCTCGACTGGAATACCGATAGTATTGCGTTTTACAAAAAACTTGGCGGTCATCCTGTTGAAGACTGGACTACATTTCGTCTGGACGGCGAGGCTCTCAAACTTCTTGCCGAACGGTTGTCGGCTTTGTGATTGCCGGTTTTATGTTGAGACTTTATCTTGAGACTTTATGTTGAGACTTTATCTTGACCGGCTTTTAACGAAAATTCCGCTGAAATATTACTGAAATATTACTGAAATTCAATAAGTATCACCTCTTTAATACTAACATTAGAAACAAAAAAACAATGCTTGAAACTTTTACCAATTCATATCCTAATCGGGATTATTTGATTGAGATTATTTGTCCGGAATTTACTTCGGTGTGTCCGAAGACGGGGCAACCGGATTTTGGAACGTTAACATTTCAATATATTCCTGATAATCTTTGTGTGGAGCTTAAGAGTTTGAAGTTGTATCTTCAACAATTCCGCAATGAGGGAATTTTTTATGAAAATATTACGAATCGGATATTGGATGATTTAGTGGATTTGCTTCAACCTCGTTGGATCAAATTAACGGCGTCTTTTACACCTCGCGGCGGAATTTCGACTTCAGTAACTGTTGAGTGGAAAAAAGCATAAGTAATTGTCTATTTATTAACCGTTGAATACACGAAATACACGGAATTGGTATTAGTAATAATGTTTACGTACAACTTCAAGATTCATTTATTTATAAAAAATTAGGACACAAAATGTTTTTTTGTTATTGTCTTCATTTTGTATCCTCAAAAAATAAGATTGTGATCTTAGCAATTTACTAATTTCCGTGTGTTCTGTGTATTCTGTGGTTAATAAAAATAGACAGTTACGTTTTAATGTCTTGAGGTTCGTATGAAAAAATAAAATAAAAAAAACTTCCGTAACCGGAAAGAAACACTTTTTGAAATTGACAATAATAATCAAGGTGTTTTTGTTCCGCCTGTGCCGCAATCGGCATTGCAATCAGCAGAAAAAACCAAAAACCGCTCTACCGGCAGCAAACCCGCCCCAAAAGAACCACTCGGTTTGCGAATTATCGGCGGACGGTTTCGCGGCAGCAAGTTGCTGTATATCGGCGACAACAGAGTAAGACCCATGAAAGATCGGGTTCGAGAAGCGGTGTTTAATTTGATTGGTCCGGAAGTTCGGGGACGTCATGTGGTTGATTTGTTCGGCGGAACCGGAGCGTTGGCAATTGAAGCAATCAGCCGAGGAGCGGTTTCCGCAACTGTTATCGAACTCCACTTTCCAACAGCAGCACTGCTGCGGCAGAACCTTGAATCGTTGGACTTGCTGAATGTTTGCGATGTGCGAAAAACCGACGCCTTTTTCTGGGCAAAAAACCAAGAAGAACATCCGTATTCAAATATTACGTGTCCAGATAAAACCCAAAAGATACCTTGGCTTGTATTTTGTTCGCCGCCTTACGATTTTTACGTCAGCCGCCAAACCGAAATGCTCGAAATGCTTCAACATCTTATTGATTCGGCGCCGTTGGGGTCGTTGTTTGTTATTGAATCGGACAACCGGTTTAACTTTGACATGCTTCCTATTAAGCCGTTACCCAATAAAGTCAAGTCGTATCCTCCGGCAGAAATTGCCGTTTTCACCCGCTAACAACCGTAAATGATTTTCAGCAAACCGCAAAAGATTTTCAGCAAGACGACGCAACAATCCGTTCAATTTCATCACAAAGACGATTGGCATAATCATTGGTTGGGGCTTCGGCAAAAATCCGAATAATCGGCTCGGTATTGCTGCCGCGCAAAAGAACCCACGCATCTCCATGATCAATCCGTAATCCGTCCAAACGATTGCACGGTAAATGCCGGAACATTGCCGCAGTTTTGTCGAGAATTGCCGGAACTTCGGAAAGTTCGACGCCGGTTTTTCGCTTGACTAACGCATAATGCGGCAATTCGTCAACAAGCTGCGCAACCGTTTTTCCGGTTGCCGCCATTGCGTCAAGAATCAACGCCATTCCGACAAAACTGTCCCGAACAAAACCCACTTGCGGATCAATCGGACCGCCGTTGCCCTCACCGCCGAACATTGCCCCTTTTTCAAGCATCAAATCAACCACATTCGCCTCGCCAACCGCACTCCGAAAAACCGGAACCCCATACCGCTCCGCAATATCTTCGTTCATCCGGCTCGTAGCACAGTTGATAACAACAGCGCCTTTTTTCCTGCAATGCGGATGTTGGGAATTTTCCGAGATTCGCAAGAGATGTTCCAAACAAAGCGTTATTGTGTATTCTTCGCCGACATACCGACCGTCGGCATCGATGATCGCAACACGGTCGGCGTCCGGGTCTTGGCAAAAAGCAATGTCCACATCCGATTCTTTCACACGCCGGCAAACATCAATAAGATTTTCGGCGGTCGGTTCGGGAGTATGCTGAAATTGACCGTCGGGCTGTTCGCCGAGAATGGTCAATTCGCAGCCCAACCCTTCGAGCAGCCAGTCCCCAAGAATTGCTCCGGCTCCGCGGTTGGCATCAAGCAAAACCTTAAACTTCCTGCCGGCAACCGCTTCAATATCAACCGTTTGCATAATTGCTTTACGGTGTTCGGAAATGGTGTTTTTACAAAGCGTTCTGGAACCGATTTGATCGTGGGGAACCCATTGTGTTTTCACATTCCGGTAATGTTCCAAAACATCTTTTCCGCACGTTTGGGGAATAACCCTGCCTTCGCCGGAAAACAGTTTGATGCCGTTAAACTCAATGGGATTATGCGATGCGGAAACTTGAATACCGCCAACAGCACCGAATTGGCGAATCAAAATACCGGTTGTGGGGGTTGCGGCGATTTCGGCGTCAATTGTGGAACGCCCGGAAGCATTCAGGATGGCGTGAATAACATCGGTTAACATTGTTCCGGTTGGGCGGCTGTCACGGGTTATGACGAAAGTTCCCGGCGGCATGGACGCAGAAAACGCCGCAGCATAACGCATGGCAACATCCAACGTCAGCGTTTCGCCGACAACACCGCGCAAACCGGAAACACTAATAATTAACTCCGACATAATTTACTCATTATTTGTTATATAGATAACATCACCAACAGGAATTACCAACAGGAATTATCCGTCTCAATCCGTCAACTCTTATTTTCCGGTTCGGACTTTCCGAGTCAATGCGGGAATTGTATTTTTATGTTCACCGGCAACATAAAACGCCTGACCGCCGTCAAGAACCGTTTGAGCCAAAATCCTTTTCCAAGGGCGAAAATAAGACCGCGGATCCTGTTTCGGCGGGATTTCCAACAGGTTTAGTCCTTCCAGCGGGAGCAAATCAAACACGGCTGCGGTAAAATCGGTAATTTTTTTACCGTCTTGGTGCGCAACATTTCGTGCCATAGACAGTGCTTTCAGGAAAATTTCCGGTCCCATAACGGCGTTGCCGATATTGCAGAAGACGCCGCCTTCCAAATTGGCAATTGACTGAACATAAATCAAAAAATCCGTATAGGAAGTTGTTCCGATTGCGGCTCCGTTGACATTTGGGTGTTCGTGGATAATATCGCAGCCGATGCCGACATGAACTGTTACCGGAACGTGATTTTTATATCCGTTCCAGAGCAAACTGTTTTCTTTGTAGGGGAAATTTTCCCGATCAATCATTTGCCCGACCGCTTCGCCGAAACCGAGTCCGTTATCGGCGCCTTCTTTTACGGCGTCGTTAATTTTTCCTGATTCTTTCCAAAGTCCGAATTGTCCTTCGCTGATATATTTAGCGACACTTTCGGTGGTTGCGCCGATCATGGCGAGTTCGAAGTCATGAATAGCGCCGGCTCCGTTCAGGGCGAAATGGGTTACATAACCTTCTTTCATAAGTTGAATCATATTGGGGGCGTTTCCGGTTCGGATCACATGGGCTCCGAGCATCCAAAGAACCGTACTTTTCCGGTTTTGGGCGTACCGGATTTGTTCGGCGAGAATATCCAAAGACGGATGGTCAAACGCGGCAACCGCTTCGGGGGAAATCATCACTTCGTGTGAAATATCGTGCTGACGTTCGTGGAGCGGTTTCAGATGTAATTGGGAGGAGTCAAATAATTTGAAAGACATTGATTTTTCGTATCTATTCGGCGGAATGTTTTTTTAACACGAAAACGCGGAAAAGTACGCGAAAGACGCAGAACAATAACAACCGCGTTTTTCCGCAAAATTTCAGCGTCTTCTGCGTTAAAAACAAATCATATCTATTCTGTGGAAACATTCTACTGAATAGATACAATTCCGCAAGAGAGGGATCAATTGATAGTTAATAGTTAGTAATGAATGATTAATCGTGTCGCATGCGGAATTATTGCCATTGCGGTAGGAAATCCGCTTGCGGCGCTATTAACTAATTTCGTTCCCGATTGCTGCAAACTTACCCCAGTTCGTAGTAAACTTACCCCCGTTTGTGGCAAATCTGCCCCCGTTTGCGATAAATCTGCCCCCGTTTGCGATAAATCTGCCCCCGTTTGCGATAAATCTGCCCCCGTTTGTGGCAAATCTGCCCCCGTTTGCCATGAATCTGCCCCCGTTTGTGACGAATCTGCCCCCGTTTGCATGAATCTGCCCCCGTTTGTGACGAATCTGCCCCCGTTTGTGACGAATCTGCCCCCGTTTGTGGCAAATCTGCCCCCGTTTGTGGCAAATCTGCCTCCGTTTGCCATGAATCTGCCCCCGGTTGTGGCAAATCTGCCCCCGTTTGCCCTGGGATTGCCCCCGATTGCCGCGGGATTGCCCTCGTTTGCGGCAAATTTATTCCCAGTCGGCTAACGCCGACGCAATCGTTCGGCGAGCGGTTGCCTACCTTATGATTCGCAATTTAAGAGGTAGGCGACCTTTCGCCGAAGGGTTTTCACCCACGGTCGCTTGCCGATAGGCAATCGAAGCAATCAACATTGTACAAATTCGCTGTCGGCTAACGCCGACGCAATCGTTGGGTGAAAGCCCTTCGGCGAACGATTGCCTACCTTGTGAATTTTTAACCGCAAAATCGGCGAACGGTTGCCTACCTTTTGTCGGGTTGGAAATTCCGATCCGTAGGTTGCGCTTCGCTCCACCTACGGTTATGCACATCACACCCCTTGCGGGGTTAAGATTCCGATTGCCGTGCGGAAACAGAAATTTGTCGGCTAACACCGATTAATTTTCGGCGGTTAGGGTTCTTTGAAATGTTCGACCAATTGACAGAAGTGCAACGGCATAGTATGTTCAATATACTGAAGGTTCCGAGTTCGCAAATTATCAGCGTGATCTTGATCCGGCGGTTTGTGCGGCTGCCGAAAACACTGCCGAAAACACTGCCGAAAACACTTTGGAAACACTTTGGAAACACTTTGAGAACACTTTGAGAACACTTTGGAAAAAAGCCCCCCGCAACACGAACAATCCCCAATTACCCCCAATCGTTAAATCACTTAACCACCAAATCACTTAACCATATTAAAACACTGAATCTATGCAATCGAACCGTTCCCGAATTTACTGGCAACTTCCTCTTTTACTTTACCTTGTTACCTGGCTTACAACAACCGGTTTACGTTTTGATCTTGACAACGATATAATTTACCGGTTTTGCCTTTTTCTGATACTGAACCTGTCCGGCAGCGAATTAACAGCGGAAGCGTGGCAGATTTTCGGGCAAAAGTTTTACCAAGGGGTTTTATTTTCTGTGCCGCTGATGTTGATTTTAACGTGCCATGAGTTGGGGCATTTTATTCAAATGCAGCGGTATGGGGTTCGTTGCAGTCTTCCGTATTTTATTCCCATGCCGGTTGGACCTTTTGGGACGCTTGGTGCGGTGATAGCAATGGACGGACGTATTCCCAACCGCCGTGCGTTGTTTGACATTGGGATTTCCGGTCCGCTTGCCGGTCTTATTCCGACGATGTTTTGTCTTTATTATGGAATTAAGTGGTCGTATTTTGTACCGGTGTCGGTTGGCGGGGACATAACGTTTGGCAATCCGTTGTTGTTTCAATCAATGGTTTACTGGATTTTCGGGGCAACACCTCCCGATGTTGTTTTATATCTTCATCCGGTAGGTTTGGCGGGGTGGGTTGGGTTGTTTCTGACTTCCCTCAACCTGATGCCGTTCGGACAACTCGACGGCGGACATGTTTTTTATGCGTTGTTAGGTCGCCGTGCCACGGGTATTTCATGGGTGGTTTTTGGTGCGGTGATTATTCTGGTGATAGGGTTTCGGTTATGGCATTGGTCGTTGATTTTAATACTGCTTGCGTGGATTGGAATTACACACCCGCCCACCGCCGACGAAAAAATAAAACTCACACTGTTACGCCGGATTCTTGGTTGGGGCATATTGGGGTTTATTGTGTTGGGGTTTACGCCGACGCCCATCAATATTAACGATCCGCCCCCCAATACCAATCAACCCGCAATATATTGCCGCAATATATTTTCCGTTAGCGATATTAACTAAACGGTTGCTTATCTTTTTAGATTCCAGATACGGGCGGTTTTGTCCCAACTCGCCGTAACTACCCTTTCGCCGTTAGAAGAAAAAACAGCCGATAACACCGCCCCCGTATGACCCTCAAGCTTTCGTAATTCCCTGCCCGTCTCCCCATCACAAACCCGTACACTGTTGTCCAAACTCAATAAAATAAATGTTCTGCCGTTGGGTGAAAAAATTGTAGCCCGTGAAAAATGATCCGTATAACCGTCAATTTTTTGTAATACCCTTCCCGTTGATACATCCCAAATCCGCGCGGTTTTGTCCCAACACACCGTAAGAATCGTTTTGCCGTTAGAAGAAAAAGAAATAAAATCAATGGAATCGGTATGTCCTTCAAGTTTTTTTAATATTTTCCCTGTCGCCGCATCCCAAACCCGCGCCGTGTAATCCAAACTTGTCGTCAGAATTGTTTTACTGTCGGGGGAAATCGCAACCAATCGTACATAATCGTCATGTTTGAGTTTTTGTAATTCTTTCCCTGTTTCCGCCTCCCAAATCCGGGCGGTTGTATCACGGCTTGCCGTAATAATTTTTTTGCCGTCGGGAGAAAAAAGGACGGAATTTATTGCTTTGGTATGTCCTTCGAGTTTTTGTAATATTTTTCCTGTTGCCGCATCCCAAATCCGCGCGGTTTTATCCCAGCTTGCAGTAACAATTTTTTTACTGTCGGGGGAAAAGACGGCGGAACTTACTTCACCGGTATGCCCTTCAAGTACAATCACATCATCAGGAATATTTAAAACAGATTCTGCGGCAGTGTTTGCGGCAGTGTTGTTGTGTCCGTAACCGATTACGTTGATAACAATAAAAATAGAAATAGACGTAATAAATAAGTTGTTGTTCGTCATTGAAGTTGTTCCGGTAAAAATGTTGATTGTTTGTATCTATTAGTGATTTGTTTCTTTCCGGTATTAACACCGAATCTTAGTCCCGCAAGGGACGAGATGTGCATAACCGTAGGTGGAGCGAAGCGCAACCTACGGATCAGATGTCCCTCTCCTCACAAAGTCCCGCAGGGACGAGATTATGGTTGTGTTGATTGATAATCTCGCCCCATGCGGGGCTTTATGATATTGGGGATTCTGATCCGGCGGTTGCGCTGCGCTTCACCGCCGGTTATGCACATCACACCCCGTGCGGGGTTAAGATTCTGATTGCCGTGTGAAAACAAAAATTTGTCGGCTAACGCCGACGCAACCGCTCGCCGAACGGTTTCCGAAAGAATAAACCAAGAACTCCGATTTTCCAATTACAGTATTCCGATTCGGATATTTCTGAACAAGATGTTGGTTTCGGGGTCATGTCCTTGAAATTGAATGGTTCCGGCTTCGGTTCGGCAACCTTTTCTCGGATTCGGGTCGGGATCGCGTTCGTCAAGCCAGTCGGCGGTTTGAATCCCATTCACCCATGTTGAAATTTGCGCACCCCGTGCAAAAACGGTTAAATAATTCCATTGCCCGTCCTTTGGAGCAACATTACGCCCAACCTGACGCCGGAAAATCCCTCCAGTGTCCGTTCCGATAAACTTTTTGTAATCCGCCGCCGGAGGATTGTTAAAAATCTGACATTCATAACCGTTCATCAATTCCCCCGGCAGGCAACGGAAAAAAACACCGGAATTGACGGGTTTATCGGTTTTATATTCCAGTTGCAGGATGAAGTCGGCGTATTGTTCTTCGGATTCGAGGGAGCCGGAACCGCCGGTCAAACGAATTGCCCCGTTCTCCGCTTTGGCATCAACTTTCGTGTCGGCTTTGGCTCGAACCGTCCAACCGTTTAACGTTTTACCGTCGAAAATCGGTTTCATTTCTTGGGGTTGGATTTTGATATTGCGAAATTGTCCCGAATCCAATGTGATGTCCGGTATTCCTGTGCGGTCGGACCGGCTTGTTTTCATACTAAGCGTAAACGGAACCCAATTCCCTTGCGAATCGGCGGGGCGCCGTTCCCCTGTCAGAATACTGTTACCGAACCGGCTTGTAAAACGAATAACGCCGTTTTGGTTCGGATCGCTTATCAATAAACCGTGTTGTATTGTGTATTTTCCTTCGATTGACCGCCAACCGTAAAGGGAAACTCCGTCGAAAAGACGAATCCAACCGTTTTGCAATTCGGTTTCGGTGAGCGGGGCAAAACCGGTCAAAACCGGCGGTTTAACACCGGAATTTGTTTCCGCTCCGAATAAAGAAAACGGCAAAATTACCGTTATGAGCAAAGTAAAAGTTGTTAATGATGTTTGTAAAGTTTGCATTACCGGTGGTGAGTTAGAAGTTGATAAAAGTTGCTAAAAGGAGCCGATACAATAATAAAGTTCCAAAATAAGTTCCAACATTAAACCCTAAAATCCTAATCTTTCAAAACGGCAACAGATTGACCGTTTAAAAGATTACTAAACGAAGTATTACTAAGCGAAGTATGGTAACTGATCTTATGATTTCCGTCAATAACGAGGTTCAAAAAATAGTGGAGAGTTGAGAGTTGATAGCGGATCATGGATAGTACGCAAGCGGAGTTTTTTTAAAAGTATGCCAACAAAAGGTAGGCAATCGCTCGCCGAAGAGTTTTCACCCACCGCCGCCGACCTCTTGATTAGAAATCTTTAAGAAAAAATTTCGCGTTAACCATTCGCTGGCTTTAATTGATAACCCGCCGCTTCTTTTTTACCTCATTTTTCCCGAAATCAAAAAAATTTCCTTTTTACTCCTTTTAATTTCTCAACAAGTTTGTAAAATAATGAAATCGTATGGTTTTGGACGAAGCGGACATTTTACCGATACGTTTCGGAAATCCCTGAAGTCTTCGCCCGTCAAGTTTTTTCTCCTTTAATAGTTGCGAGGAACACCTAATGAAAAAAATATCAACTGTTATCCTGTTTGCCGTTTTGATTCTCGTTGCCTCCGGCAGCCGGTGCCGTGAATCATCAAAACCGTTGCCGCCGCCGTTGCCAAGTTCTCCGGTTTCGCCCGGAACCACTTCGCCAACAACTCCTGAAACTCCGTCAACAACTCCCGAAACTTCCCCAACAACTCCAACCGAAACATCGGTTGTTCCCGATCCGGCGCCGGTTGCCGCAACCGCCGAACCCAAAACCGCGCAGGAAATTTCCGCCCGAAAACGCGAAAACCTCAAAAATCCGTTTTTCAAATCGTCGTTGGAATTTCTTAAAGACCCCGTTCCGGTGGACAACGCCGACGCCAAAACGGAATCCGAAATGAAGCTGTATGTTGAAAAAATTGCCGGTTCGGATCAGACGTTCAAGATGATTCCCCTTAAAGGCGGAAAATTTTTGATGGGCAGCCCCGAAAATGAAAAAGGTCGCCGCAACGACGAAAGTCCCCAACACGAAGTCGAACTTAAACCCTTTTGGATTGCGGAACACGAAACCACATGGAAAGAGTTTGAACAGTTTGCGCTTAAAATTTTGCGAGATAGCCGGAAAGAAAAATCCCAACTTACGGAGCGGGAAAAATTAGCGGATGCGTTGGCGTCGCCGACTCCGCCGTATGATATTAGTTCCATCAGCCACGATAACGCCGGGAAAATCGGATATCCCGCCAGCGGAATGACCGCATACGCCGCGCAACTCTATTGCCGGTGGTTAATGATGATTACCGGACGTTATTACCGGTTGCCGACGGAGGCGGAATGGGAATACGCTTGCCGTGCCGGTTCCACAACCGCATATTCTTTCGGCGATGACGAAAATAAACTCGGAGATTACGCATGGTTTTTCGACAACAGCGACGGCTCTTCCAAGAAAATCATGACTAAAAAACCCAACGCGTGGGGGCTTTACGACATGCACGGCAATTTGTCCGAATGGGTTCTTGAACAATACGACGTAAAAACGTATGCGAACCGAAAACCCAATTCTTTTGGAGTTCCGGTTAAACCGCCCAAAGGAGACGGCTTCGGGCAGGTCGCACGCGGCGGAAATTGTGAAGACGACGAAGCAATTAATCTTCGTTCCGCACGGCGGCTGTATTCGGAAACAACATGGAAACAACAAGACCCGCAATTCCCGCAAAGTATTTGGTGGGTAACGGACGCGGCTTATGTCGGTTTTCGTGTGGTGAGACCGCTCGAACCGCCCAAAACAGAAGAAGAAGCCAAATTATACGAACCTTTACCTTCCATTTGGATTGACTATGCCGAATTAAACCAACGGGATTGACCCCAACAACGCAATCTTTTTTCAATGTCCTTACTACCAAGTCCCTTAAATACTATTGGCATTAAGAATAGTATTATTCGTAATGCCGTAGATGATTTTTAACTTTTAAATCTATAACAATTCAAGGGATTGGGTCGTAGGCTGTAATTTGTTACGCCAGTGATTATGGATAATTATCCCCGTAGGATTAAATTGAGAAACAAAAAACTTTGAAATATTACATAAATTAAAAAGACAAGATTATGTTAATAGCAAATCCGATTTATGACAGCGTGTTCAAACATTTAATGGAAGATGTGGACACTGCGAAATTTATTATCAGTACTTTGCTTGACCAAACGGTCATATTTATTGATGCCAAATCGCAGGAGTTAAGTTATTACAGGTCGGACGAGAATGAAGCCAAACATGCTCCTTTGTTGCGGTTAATGCGGCTTGATTTCGTTGCAACCATTAAAACCGAAACCGGCGAATATAAGAAAGTACTCATAGAAATGCAGAAAGCATTTTCCAATATAGATATTATGCGTTTCCGTAACTATCTTGCAGAGGAGTACAAACGTGAAGACACTGTTAACGGCAAACGTGAAATACTGCCGGTAGTTACGATTTATATTGTAGGCGATACGTTTTCCGATATTGATACTGCTTGTGTGAGGGTAAACCGGAAATATTATGACGCAATACATGGAACGGTTATCAACAAACGCTGTTATTTCATAGAGTTGTTGACGCACGACTGTGTTATGGTACAAACACCTAAAATAGAAAGTAACAGATATCAGACAAAATTGGACAAACTGTTGAGTGTATTTGAACAGAAACATTTTATCGGTACCGATGAAATATATAAAGATTATAAACATGTTATTGATGACGAAAATATTCGCCGGATTATTGATATATTGCATTATTGTGCAAGCGACATGGATGAACGCAAACAAATAGAAGCGGAACATGAGGCATGGCGGGTGTATTTTGCCTTACAAAAGGAAAATTTACAAAAGTTGGGCGAACAAACC
>JAITQV010000449.1 GCA_031288765.1 Planctomycetaceae bacterium | reverse complement strand
AGGAATACTTCAGTAATTTGTTCTATGGAATCATCATGATGCAACGATACAAGCAGGTCGGGAATCGTTCCAAGCGGGTCACGAAGTTTTTCGTAAGCCTCATGGATTTTCGAAAACTTCTCAGGATGTGATTCCGGCGGAAATTGCTGAACCAATTCAAGATACCGTTTTCGCAAAACCTCTTCGGAACAACCCGGCAACAACTCCAATGTGTGATAATAAATGTTGTACATAATTAAAGCAATGTTGAAAGGTTACAAATTTACACTTTTTATTTTCATGTGTTTTTTTGTGTTATATTTGTTATTTTTTCTTTTTTTTCTTTTTGGTGTGTTTGGGAAGCGGAAAGAAATATTCGTCATCATCTTCATCATCGTCTTCATAATCCGCATTTTGTTGTAAATTAGTCCGCATTAAGGCGGAGAGGAACTGCATTTTCTGAAACGGCGGTAAATTCTCCACTTTCTCCATCAAACGTTCGTGCAATTGATCCTGCGGAATCCCCTCTTTCATACCCTCCATAAAAACATCAACTATTAATGAACGAAATTTTCCGAATTCTTTCGGCACTGCGTTTATCAGTTCTTGCCTTGCTTGTGCCGACGTATCCTTGCGATCAAAGATTTTGCGGAAAAAAGACGGAATACCAAACGGCGGCGTATCATCATTCGGAACTTCTCTTGAAGAAGAGTAATTTTCCTCTTCGTCGAAATCATCGTCGTCTTCGTCAACAGCAAATTCATCCAAACCGGAGAGGTCATTATAATCAAACAATGATATGCAATCAATATCGTCAAACCGTTGTTTCGCCTCGTTAAGATAAAACGCCAACACAGGGTCGTTTCGAAAATGATTACACTGTTCAATAAACGCTTGAAATTTTTTGATTGCCGAATCTTTTTGTGCTAACTGAATATATTTATGTTCCAGAAAGAATGTTTCCGCATCGAAAAACAGAAAATACGGAGAAAGCGGGAATTGTGCAAGTCCTTTTTGAACGGTTTTTTTGTAGATTGTATCGTAGTCATGTTTTTTAAGTTTGAACACAAGATACCAAAGAATCTTACAGGCTCCATACAAATCTTTTTCGGTTTTCCATTTTACTTGTCCGGATCGGTCAATAAAATCGAATACTTGTGTAAGAATTTGTTGGGAATCGGCAAAAGTCTTTTTTTCCGCCATGATGGCGTAGGCGACATTGCCCAATGCACCGGCAATATTGCCGTTACAACGCCCCGTAATCGACGAATCCCATTCATTCCGAAGCGATTGGAGAAGTTCGTTGGGAAATTGGGGAAAATTCTCGGCTTCCGAAAAAATCGCCAAAATCAGCGGAAGACGCTTTTCCAAACCAATTTTTTCAGCCAACATAAATACGTTTTCCGCTTCAGCCGGACGATCCGAAATTATTTCATAAATATACCGTAATGCAAGCGGTAATAAATCATAATTGTATTCAAGCGTATTGAGGTTTGTGTTTTCAATTTCCTGAAACAGTTGTTCGATTTCGGGGTGTTTCGGGTTAGACCGAATCAGTTCTCCCAAACGGACATATTGAAGCCTCCGTTTCAAGAATATTGTTTCACGGGAAAGCGGCTCCAAAACCTGTATGCGTTCAAAATAAGGAAGAGCGTTTGTGGAATTTCTTTCGGCAACATGATATAGAAACAGATATTTTAACGCTTCGATATTATTCGGAATATGTTCGATAAGTTTGCTGTAAACTTCGGCAATTTTCGGGTGAAACAAACTATTTTCGATTTCGGGTATCGTGATACGGTAAAATTCTTGAAGACGAAAATACGTGGTAAGATAAGTCGGGTCGTTTGCGAGGGCTTTATCGAAATATTCGGAGACTTCTTTCCGTTCATCAATATCCGTATCATTCATATCATACACCGGACGCCATTCATAGAATTGTTGCAACAGGAGATTGCCGAGAAAACTGTAAACAACCGCTTTGGCACGGGCTTTCATCTTCGGCGTAAAAGATTCGATCTGATCAATATCCTGCTCGGCAAAGAGTTTAAAATAATGAGGCGGTTCCTGAAGCCATCGGGGGTAAGGATTCAGCCTGCCCCCGCCAAGCGAAAGCATTCCTAATGTTCGATTGCCGCGGGGATCAAACGGAAGCGGAATATTACGCTCAATAAATTGTCTGACAATTTCCGGCGGTGCTCCGTTAACAAGAGTGGAATGTACCGTGCGGAAAACACGGTCAAACAACAACGGGTCTGTTTTTTGGAGAAAAGAACGGGACACCTGAAAATGCCCAACCAATTCTTTATATTTTTTTTGCCGGATATAATTATCCAATTGGCGAAGATGGTTGAAAAATTCAACTTTTTTTGTTTGATCCGAATCGGTTTTAGCGCGGAACAGATCAAAGAACCGTGAGACAAAATTAGACGAAGAAGCGTTGGGATCATCGGTGAAGAATTTCCGCAAACGACCGGCAATTCGGTAAGGCGGACGCGACTCCGAAAGCCGTTTCCAACTTTCGTCGGCTTTTTCATCGTTCTTATTATAATAAGAAATCAGCCCCCGAATAAAAAGCCGCCATTCCGACAAAGGAGAATGAAACGAAATAGAACGAAGCAGTTCCAATGCTTCGTCATCGAGTTTTGCTTCAACTTTTTCGAGAGCCTGCCGAATAAGAATTGCCTGATCACGAAGATCGGGCGATAAATCATCGGAATTTTCTCCGTGTACCAGAAAACGATCCGCCAATTCGATTTGAATTTCGGGGGAATTCATATCTTGACGCAGATGTTCCGGCAAAAAGGCGTTCAGACCGAGAACACGAAAAATGGGCGGAAATTCCTTCTGTATTTCCTGACATTTGATATTCGGATTTTTGATTAGCCGGAGCAATTCTTTGATATTGGTTTTTGCTTCTTCACGTTGATTTTTGTGGAACTGCTCTTTGCTCCATTCCCAAAGCGAAGACACGAGCAATTCCTGAAGTTCCGGCTCATTGTGAAGCCGGCTCAAAAACAAGGCTTCTTTATAAGCCTTTTTCCAATTGCCCCGGCGCCGCAAATCTTGTATTTTGCTGATTTTAGGTTGTAATTTGGCAGAAATCATCGAAATTACGTAAAGAGAAAATTACAGAATCAAATGAGGAAACTATTGATTTTGGCAAGACACTATTTTAATTTTATAAACCATATTTAAAAACCATCGCAAGTATGCCCTGCCCTATTAGAATTGCGGCGGAATATGCCGGCAAAATAACCGCTTTTCCTTATTATAATATTGTCAAAATAAAACCGAATTTTGAAGTTCAAAAAGCACGGCAATTTATTAACAGCGGATAATATACCAAACCCAAACCAAAGTGTCCATAGCCCGCAACCGATTCTCTTTCAAAAAATATTTTCTTTTTGAAAAACATGCTGCAAAACATACTGAAAAACATACTGAAAAACATGCTGCAAAATGAGCGGTTAAGACGAAAAGATTTTTTTCTTTCTGTTTACGGGTTGATAAAAATTGGGTATCTATTCGGTATTAACCCTGAATTTTAACCCCGCAAAATATGTGATGTGCATAACCGCGGTGAAGCGAAGCGCAACCTACGGATCGGAAGCCCTAACCCGATACAAAAACAAAAGGTAGGCAACCGCTCGCAGTAGCGGTTGCGTCGGCGTTAGCCGACTGGGAATTTTATCGGCGGACGGTTGTGTCGGCGATAGAAGACCTTCATATATATTATGTGGTAGGGGCGAAAAATCTTTCGCCCCTACATTGCGATGGTGGGTGAAAGCCCTTCGGTGAACGGTTGCCTACCTTATGAATTGTTAATCAACACGATTAACGAAATACCGCCCCGTTAGGGGCGACATGTTGGTAGAAAACAGCGGAAAAAATAATCCGCGTCCCATTAGGGACGCAATATCGATCAAAATAAAATCAATCCCTATTTTACCTTTAAATATAATGAGCAATTTTAATCTTATTTTTAACCGGCATTGTGTCCCTAACGGGACACGCATTTCTTTTACAACATTTTTCTACCAACATACCGTCCCTAACAGGACGGAGATTAGATGTGAAACCTCTACGAGGTTTTTGATTTTACGTTGCGCGAGGACATTTTTTCTATTGATATGCTTGCCCTAACGGACAATTGTTCGACAAACGATTGAATAAATACAAAATTAGTATCTATTCAGTAGTTTGTTGGACAATGACGAGAACAAATCACCGAATTGATACCTAATTTTTAGTGATTCATTCTCTTTTTCCGTTTTTTCCCTCTCTTCCGTGTATTCCGTGTTAAAACACACATCTTTGGTAACGCTGCGGAATGTAATTGTTGCCCCCCAATTGTTCATTGCTGCCCCCCAATTGCTCATTACCGCCCCCCAATTGTTCATTGCTGCCCCCCAATTGTTCATTGCTGCCCCCCAATTGTTCATT
>JAITQV010000312.1 GCA_031288765.1 Planctomycetaceae bacterium | reverse complement strand
TGCGGGGTTAAGATTCCGATTGCCGTCCGTCAACAAATTTCCCAGTCGGCAATCGTTGACGCAATCGTTCGGCGAACGGTTGCTTACTCCGATTTTACTTTTTTGTCCTGCGTTTTCGGCTCGTTAGCCGGATGTTGGACAGGATTGGCAATACTCTCTTGACGCAACCTAACCTCCTCCATTTGTGGAACAACTCGTGTAAAATAAGAGTAAATTATTATGCCCGATAAGAACAATATGTACAATATCAACCATAACCAATCTGAAACATATGAAAGAAATGTTTTTTGTTTCTTATCTAACATTTAAGTAGCAGCATTATATGATTATTGGTTTGTATCCCATCCAATGATGCCTTTTTTGTGATATCCAAAATATACATCAGCCCTATTTTCGGGACAAATCGGTGAATAGAATACGCGCGAAATAATCATTTCTGCGTTTTTCAACGTGTTCCGTATTAAAAAACAATTCGTATCTATTCTGTGGAAATATTCCGCTGAATAGATACATCAATTCTTTTTTCGCTCTTTGATAATCGCTTCCTGAATAGAATTGGGAACCCTTTTATATTTTAAAAATTCCATTGAAAAGGTTCCTTGTCCTTGTGTCAGACTTCGGAGAGTTGTTGAATAGCCGAAAGTTTCGGCAAGCGGAATTTCGCCTTCGATTCGGGTGGACACCCCAATCGTCTCCGTAACATTGATCAGCCCGCGCCGTGAATTTAAATCGCCGACAACATTCCCCTGAAACTGACTCGGACACTCAATTTCCAACCGCATCACCGGTTCCAACAACGTCGGCTTCATTCGCGGGAATGTTTCCCGCAACGCCGTTTGCGCACAAATCCGAAACGCCAAATCCGAACTGTCCACCGTGTGGAAAGAACCGTCGTCCACCAAAATACTCAAACCAACCACCGGAAATCCCGCAACCGGTCCCTTTTCCAATGCCCCGCGAAATCCCTTTTCAATTGCCGGAATATAATTGGACGGAATCGTACCGCCGACAATTTTTTCTTCAAACACAAATGTTTCGGTAGTTTCGGCGTCTTCGGGAATCGGAGCCATACGCCCGACAATGTGAGCATATTGCCCGCTTCCGCCGGACTGCTTTTTGTGTTTCACGTCGAAATCAACCGCTATTGTCGGGGCTTCGCGGTAATTGACTTTGGGCGGCGATGTTTCGACTTCGACTTTGTATTCACGGCGGATACGCTCCACGTAAACGTCAAGATGAAGCTCGCCCATACCCGCCATTAACGTCTCACCGCTTTCCTGATCCGTTGAAATCGAAAGCGTCGGGTCTTCCTTGCGGAACCGGTACAACGCCTTGCTAAGACGGTCGGCATCTTTGGTCGTTTTCGATTTAACGGCAATTTGAATAACCGGTTCGGGAACATACATCGATTCCAATGTGCAAAAATCCTTTTCGGACGAAAACGTATCACCGCTGGAACAATCAATTCCAATCACCGCAACAATATCACCGGCTTCGGCGGCTTCAATCTCTTCACGGCTATCGGCGTGCATTCGGAAAATGCGGCTGATGCGTTCTTTTTCGCCGGTTCGTTGGTTGTAATACGTTTCGCCTTTACTCAGAGAACCTTGATAAACCCGTATAAACGTCAATGTCCCATAAGGGTCTTCAACAATTTTAAACGCCATCGCCACAGTGGGAGCCTTCGGATCGGGAGTAAGCAATATTCTTGCGTTGTCGTCTTTCTGATCGCAACCGTATTTCCACGCATAATTATCACTGTCCAACGGCGAAGGAAGATAACGACCAACCGCATCCAATAAAGGTTGAACTCCTTTATTTTTGTAAGCGGTTGCCAAAAAAACCGGCGTCAACTGCTGAGACCAAACCGCTTCCCGAACAAGATGATGAATCATTTCAAGCGGCGGTTCTTTTTCTTCGAGGAGTAATTCCATCAGTTCGTCGCTGAACATTGCCAACGCTTCGAGCAGGTGTTGGCGGGCGTTGCGGGCGTCAATTTCCAATACCGCCGGAATTGCTTCATAACGGATTTTCTCGCCGCGTTCCCCGTCAAAATAAATCGCCCTCTGTTCGATTAAGTCAATCACACCTTCAAAATTCGCTTCTTTACCGATAGGAATTTGCATTAAAACCGCGTTGCAATCGAGTTTTTCTTTGAGTTGCCGGACAACCCGGTGCGGGTCTGCGCCGGTTCTGTCCATTTTGTTGACCAGAGCAAGACGTGGAACTTGGTAACGTTTCATTTGACGGTCAATTGTTATGGACTGCGCCTGCACTCCGCCAACCGAACAAAGAACAAGAACCGCTCCGTCCAAAACACGCAAACTACGTTCCACCTCAACTGTAAAATCAACATGACCCGGCGTATCAATCAGGTTAATGAAGTATCCTTTCCACTCAACACTGGTTGCCGCGCTGGTGATTGTGATACCGCGTTCCTGTTCGAGTTCCATGTGGTCCATTGTTGCGCTGCCGTCGTGCACTTCGCCGATTTTGTAGGATTTACCGGTGTAAAACAAAATACGCTCACTAAGCGTTGTTTTACCGGAATCAATATGCGCCGAAATTCCAATATTACGAAGTTTTTCGATTGCTGACATGTTTTCAGTAACTGAATAATTGTTTTCCGTTTGGGGTTCTTTTAAGTTGAACATAATTCGATTTCCACAATGACTAAACAACAAAACTAACAAAGACCCTATTTTCCCACAATTTCAACAATTGTATAGTGGGGGATCGTAATCGCTTATAAAATCATAATCGCTTATAAATACGCTTCCATAACAAAATATTATCTGATTTATTGACAAACAAGAGGAATAAGAGATTGATAGAAATGTGATAACGTGTTATATTGTCGGCTGTGCCAATCCAATATCGCAAGGTTGGCAGATTTTTTATCGTAAAAATCGGAGAAAATAAAATAACAAGGAGAATTATCATGCAATATCTCGACCCTAAAATTGATCCGATCTTCAAACGAATATTCGGCGAACATGAAAACTTGTGTTGCAGTTTACTCAATAGTATGCTTCCGTTGAAACCTTCGCAACAAATCGTCAGTATAGAATATCAACCGATTGATCTTTTGCCGGATATACCGATCTTAAAAAATTCCATCGTTGATGTGAATTGCCGAGATAATCTGGGACGTAATTTTATTGTTGAAATGCAGATGCATTGGACGGATGCCTTCACTGCTCGCGTGTTGTTCAACGCCGCAAAAGTCTATGTCAAACAACTTAATAAAGCCGGAGAATATAAATTATTGAAGCCGGTTTATGCGTTAAACTTTATCAATGATATATTTGTTAGAGATTCGTCGGCATTTTACCACGATTTCAAAATGGTGAATATTGCCGATTCCACCCAAATAATAGAAGGTTTGGAACTTGTTTTTATTGAACTGCCAAAATTCAAGCCTACTAATATGAGCGAGAAAAAGTTATACGATTTATGGCTGACGTTTTTAACGGGTATTGGATCCGGTTCTGAGCATATTCCTTCGGAACTTTTCAGCGAAAAAGTAACCAGCGAAGCAGTGCATTATCTTGAGACAAATTCTTATACGTTAAAGGAGTTGGATGCTTATGATTATTATTGCGGTTTAATCAGTACCCAACGCACTTTGCACAATGGGTTCAAAGAAGAAGGTATGAAAGAGGGTATAAAAAAAGGTATCGAAAAAGGTATCGAAAAGGGCAAAAAAGAAGGTAAAAGAGAAGGTAGAAAAGAAGGGATAGAGGAGAGTTTAACCAATATTGTTACTAACGCTCATCATGAAGGTTTTACAATAGAACAAATTCAAAAATTTACCGGTTTAAGTTCAGAGCGCATCTTGAAAATCATAAATCCGCCGCCGGCAAACAACGAAAATTAATCGCATTGATAGAATATTGAACATATTTCAAAATCAACCTTGTGAACATGTGTTGGTTTTGAATTGTAATGGTTTATCCTTTTCCTAAATTTGAAATATGAACCAAGAAAATAAAACAACAGAAATAGAACAAACACTTCGGAAAACGTTGTTCTATTACCGGCTTCGGATTGGAATCGTTGCCGCAATTCTTATTTTTTTTCTGGTTGTTGGCGGGATAGTATTGTTACCGAATTTCAGGGAAACCAAGTATGTTCCCCCAACTCATAAACATCTTGATTCTCATTCGACGACTTATTGGGTTGACCGCGCCCAAGCCGACATTGATTTGTTCCGAAACACAGAAACGAAAACCGAAATTCCCCGCGAACTCTATTTGTCCCTCATGAACACTTTGGATGAAGCGCGGAAAATTTCCCCCAATTATGCGCGGATTATGGCAATTTCCGATATTGCCATCACGATGGCGAAGAACGATATTGACATCAATATTGACAACATTATCCTGACCTTAAGCGACACACCATTAGCCGCGTCCATGCGTACACGAATTATTGCCTCTCAAAGTCTTATGTTTTTGAGGCTTGCGAAGCGTTCCGCCGCCCGTGTGGCAATTCAGGAATATGACCGGATTGTTATTGAAGCGGATGTGAAACTCAACTCTTCTGTCAATGAGCTTGCGTTTTTGGGTGTTATTACGGCGTTAGCCTGTCTGGAAGATACCGTAAAGTTAAGTGATTTTTTTAATAAACAGATTGCGTTTTCATTGCGGATAACAACAGAGCAACGAATGCGGGCTTATCGTTTAATTGCCGGTGAGCAAGCCCGAGTTGGTATGTCGGTTGACGCGATGAATACCGCTAAAAAGATTCGAAATCCTGTTGAAAGCGTTCGCGCTTATCAGCTTATTATTGCGTACACTGCCCGACCTCCCAAAATTATTCCGACGGAGCCAAGTATTTTCCTGCCTCCGATAGAAGGTCCTTGGGATCCGCTTCCCGAACCGATTGTGGCGCAACAAATTGTTAACAGTGTTATAAAGCAGATTGCCGATAGTAAAGAGATTGATGAGCAGGTTGATCTTTTGAGTATGCTTGCGGAATCGAGATTGATGTGTGATCCGGAGATTCACCGGTTATTTCGAGAGAGTATTATCAATCAGGAGTTTATTGACGAATTGGTGAAGCGGCCGGTTCTTCGACATCTTGACGATCCGAGGTCTGAACTGATTCGGGCTTCACTGAAATTGCCGCCCTTACCGAAAAATTTACAACAAACGACGGATTCGGTGTTGGACGATTGGGATTCGCCGACCGGAGCAATTCCCGTCAATATCAGCGAGATTGAACCTGATGTCATTAAGAGCATGATTGATCGGCAGAAAATCAATACATGGTTGATGATGTCGCAAAGTTATCAGTTGGGCAATCGTTATTCCGATGCGGTGCAAGTTCTTCGGAAGGCGGCGGTGATTGCTCGGGGGCAAAAGCAGTCGTATGAGCGTATTCAATCTCTTCTGAAAATCGGAGAACACTTACTCAGTGTCGGGAATATGACCGAAGCGCATGCGGTTTTTAAGGATATTGGTCTTCCTTCCATTCCTCCGGCAGTTGCTCCATTGCAGGAAGAACAAACGCAACTTGTTCGTCTTTTTACGCCGGAATATCTTTCGTATTTAGCACGTTTGCAGACTGTCGGGCGTTTTTTTGAAGATGCGTTGAAGACCATTCACAGTATTGAACCGCCGTTATCTAGGGATGTTGATCTTGTTTTTCTTGCAATGGAGCAGTTACGGATTGGACATTTTGACGAGGTTGCGAAAACAATTTCCTCAATAACAAACGCCGCCCAAATCGAAAAACTACAACATCTGTCGGCAATCGCTCAAGGCGGCGGAGAAGAGCATTATGTTGCAATGAAAATTCCATTTCCGGGCAATTTGCAGGATGATGAGGAATTGCGGCGGTGTTGTGAATTACTGATTCGGAACGGTCTTTTTGACAATGCGGTTACGGCGGCTCGGCAAATCAGGAACCCGGAATTACAATCAAAAAATCTGGCAAGACTTGTTCGTGAATATGTATTGCTTTTCAAGGCTTATGGAGAAGAGGGTGATTGGCATCGTTCGGTTCGCGAAACTTTGTTGAAGGCGGCTTGTTCCGCTGCCGAAAAAATTGTTCAACCTTCTTTACGGGCGGAAGTTCTTGAAGAGATTCTTACGGCGGTTTTGCCTTACGCTGTTAAGGAAAACCGAAAAGAGTTTTTATTGAGTTTGTTTGACGAAGCCTTTCAGATATCCCGTCGGATTGATGTGCCGGAGGAGAAGGTTGAATTGATGGGAAAATTGATTTTGAGCAAGATTGCGTTGGAGACTAATCAAATCCAGCCGAACCGTTCGGAGCGATTTCCTTTGTTTAATCGGGAATTGAATCCGAAGATTACGGAGGTTGTAGATCGGTTGCTTGCGGAGGCGGTTGATGTTGTCAATGAGGTGGGCGATATTCCGCAGCGCGGTTATGCGTTATCATTTCTTGCGAAGGCGCTTGGTCAGGCGGGGCGGTTTCAGGCGGCGCGGGCTTTTGTGAAGAATGCGGAGGAAACCGCCGGAGAACTTGCTGATAAACGTGAAGCGGTTTCCATACTTCTTTCGTTGATTCCGACATTACAATCGTTGGGCGATATTGAGGCGGTTCACAAAATTTATAATTTTACTATTTTGGTTATTTCGGATTCTTATCCTATTATTCTTGATAAACCGGACACATGGCGGGTACGGGATTCGGAGATGGATCGGGTTGTTCGTTCTCAGTTGGAGCGAGACCTTCTTGCGGAGGCGGTGGTGTTTGCCAATCGGATCAATGAGCCGCAACTTCGGGATCGTTTATTACGGGCGGTTGTTTACATTTACATGGATCGGCGGAATTTTGTTTTGGCGGAGAATGTACTTCGAAAAATAGAGTTACCGGATTTTCGGACGGGGACATCCCGTGATCTTTTGTTTATGCAGCGTCATTCGAACGACCCAATCAACAGTAATATTGACGAAAACAACAACGAAATTAAAGAGGATGAGGATACCTCTAAAACTGAAATCAACACGGCGGTAGAAAATTGAGGATTGAACAACGGAAAATCCCGTAATCTTTTGGCGGAAATTTTTGCTGAAATCTTGTCTTCAAGAGGTAGGCGACCTTTCGCCGAAAGGTTTTCACCTACGGTTGCTTGCCGATAGGCAACAATTTAGTTAATAGTTTTATAGTGAATAGTGAATAGTTCGTAAACGGAATTTAATACGTTGCGGTAATCTAATTTCCGTAGGAAATCCCTACCAATAGAAAATCAAGTACGATAAATCAATAAATCTCCGTTAGGAGATTTATCTAAATAAAAACAAAAAATAAAATGCGAAAAGATTCACAAATTATTTTTTTGGGAGGGGTGTCTTGACCGATAATTTTTTAAATATAGAGTAATCGATCAAATAATTTTCCATTATTTAAATTCAACATTTAGGAGACTAAATTATATTTTAAAAAATAAGTAGCCCGAACAAAAATTCGGGTGAAAAAAATAATCGAGTACGTCAACAAGTCACAGAATGCCGTTATTGGCACAATAATTTTACTGCAAGAGCACCGGTTCACCGGGCGGTAAGATTATCGTTGATTGATAGAGTTGCGTAACTCCCGTAAGGGAGTGCACGTATCAATCTGCGGGTTGAGATTGTATTACAATATTTTATAGTGTACTACACCACTTTGCTCGGTGGTATTCGATCCTGTTCTGTGAGCGTGTCGCTCCTGACAAAGAGTGACATTTCTGTTGCCGTTTCTCGGCTAATGTTTGTTTCCCAATTTCAGCAACAACAGATTATGTGTTATGTAATCTGTTAGATGTTAACCTTTTTTCTTTAAGGAGAAAAAAAATGAGTGATTGTTTATTTAACCTTGTGCCGTTTTTAACGGCAATCCTTATAGCATCTTTTATGCTATTAACCTTGTTGTGT
>JAITQV010000264.1 GCA_031288765.1 Planctomycetaceae bacterium | reverse complement strand
TCAAAAACCGAAAAAATGTGTTACAAAAGACGGAAAACACAGGTGTGATGAAACTTATTACAGATGTGATGAAACTTATTACAGATGTGATGAAAACCATTACATGTGTGATAAAAATTATCTCTCACATGTTTTTTTCACTTTTTCGCCTCAATTCGGCAATTTGTTGAATAATGACTCCATACAAACCTCTTATTTTATCCAATTTAACATAAATAGCCGACAATTTTCCCCAAAAACCGAACTCATTGCCTCATTTTTTGCCTTTTTAATGAGGTTAATCGTGTGTAAAATTTCGGCGACCGAGGTTGTTTTGTTCGGAAAAATTAGGTTGGAAAGAAGGTTTTTCTTGCGTCATTGTTCAACAAAATGACCGAATAAATACCAAATTTGATTGTAACTCTCTATTTTTATGAACCACAGAATACACAAAACACACGGAAATAAGTAAATTGATAAAATCACAAGTTTATTTTTTGAGGATACAAAATGAATACAATAACAAAAAAACATTTTTGTGTCCTATTCCTATAAATGAAACTAACCTTGAAGTTGTACGGAAACATTATTACTATTACAAATTCCGTGTATTCAGCGGTTAATGAATAGACAATTACTCTCCGTCTTCTTCGTAGTTTTGGAATAAAAAAGAATCTAAACAGTTATCAACCGGTTGGAGCGTTTAGAGTTCTCCGTTGGCAGTGTTTGAGTCAAGACTTTCCTGCTTTTCCCATCGGGTTAACGCTTGCAAAGTAATCAAGAAATTGAATATCGTGATAAAAACAATAAACCCCAGAGAAAGTTGAACAACCGTGTTTTGCGAAATTTTACTGATTTGTTCCGGAGATTTTTGGTACAACCACGCAACAAAAACCACCAATAAATAAACCGGAGAAACATATTTTATAATAAACCGAAAAATTGACGGAATCCGATATTTTGAACCCTGCTCCAGTTCCGCAATACCGGCGTCTATGCCAAAACCCCAACCCACTATAATAATCTGTATCCCCGCAATAATAAAAACAAATACGTTGCAAACCCAAAAATCCATCGTGTCCAACGCCGCCATATTTTTTGTAAAATACGCTGTGAAAAATGCCCCCAATGCCGTAATCAATCCGGTTATGGTTACACTGGATTTCCGCCCGATTTGAAGAGATTCTTCAAGAAATGCAATCTCCGGTTGAAGTATTGAAATCGAACTCGTTACCGCCGCAAGAAATAATAAAAAGAAAAACATAAAACCAAATATCCGCCCCATCGGCATCTGATTGAATACCTCCGGCAACACCTGAAACCCTATCGTAAAAGAACTGCTCAGATTTTCCGGCGTCAAAAACGCAGCACCAAGAAAAACATAAGCCGCCGGAATAACCATGACCGCCGCAATTACGGTTTCGCAAACGACATTGCCGGCAGCCGCCGATAAACTGGAAAATATAATATCGTCGTCCCGGCGTGTGTAAGTCGCATACGTACAAACCGCCCCAAATCCCAACGATAACGAAAAAAATACCTGACCCGCAGCAGCAAGCCACGTCTCAGGATTCAAAAGCGATTCCCAAAATATTGAACCGGATTGCACCGGATTCCAAAGATAATTTATACCATCCATGACACTTTGCCCCTCAATTCCCGTCGGATTGCCAAGCGTAAGAACCCGTATCACTATAATTAACGAACATACCAACAACGCCGGCAACGCCCACATACAAAACCATTCAATCCCCTTAACAATACCGCGATAAATCAAAAAATAATTGAACAGCAGACAAAATAACATACAAAGCAAATTGAAATTCAATAAACCATGTTGAAACAATACCCCGTTGCCCTCCAAACCTACCGATTCTATAAACAGTTTCGTAAAATGCACATCCGATCCCTGCTCCATCCAGCCAAAAAGATAACGCAACGCATACATCAAACACCAGCCCTCAACAAAAATATAAAAGGTTGCAATTATTGTCGGCAGTGTTACACAAAGAGAACCAATGTAAGCCATGCGCCGTTTGCCGGTAACACAACGGTAAACGCCCGGCATAGAATGATACCCCCGAATTCCCGAATACCGCCCAAGCATCCATTCCGCCCACACCATCGGTATCCCCAATAAAAAGAACGCTATAAAGTACGGAATTAAAAACGCACAACCTCCATAAATTGCCGCTTGACCGGGGAACCGTAAAAAATTGCCCAAACCAATCGCACTGCCCGCCACCGCCAATATGACTCCCAATTGCGATGTCCAATTCTCTTGATGTAACTTCTTCATAGACGTTATAATATATTGCTCACCTAAAAGGAATTTTTAAAAATACAAAACAAATTAAATCTCCAACCCCAAAAAATTATAACGCAAAACATAATATCAACAAGAGTGTTTACGGTTTAATTGTTCCCTGCCCTCGAACCGCTAACCGCTCCCTTGCTCGCCCCGCGTAACTGCACTTTCCCAAAAACTATGGTAAAATATCTTTGTCGAAAGTCATTATTTTAAGTATTTTTTCAAAATTATTGCTGTTTCAAGTACATCTTTACTCAAAAAAACAGAAACCCTAAAAAATAAAAATTGTTTACAGAGATTGTTTTAAAATACTTTAAATTAAGCATAATAACCATTATTAATTTTTTTGGAAAATACAGTTTGTAATTACAATTCCCAAAAATTCCTTTAATTCCTTTAATTCCTTTTACATTGCGGTTTAATAGAAACCGTTATCAATATTCAAATCATGGACAATTTACATTGTGAAATCGACGCAATCCGTCAACGTTTAGGTCAAAAACTCTTGATTCTCGGACATCATTACCAACGGGAAGAAATTGTTGCGCACACCGATATGCAAGGCGACAGTTTTCAACTCAGCGCCGCTGCCGCACAAAATACCAACTGCGAAACGATTATTTTTTGCGGTGTCCACTTCATGGCGGAAACAGCGGATATTTTGGCAAACAGCCCCGAAAATCTCGCCCGCCGTAACGGTCAACGGGTTGATGTTTTATTGCCTGATCTTGATGCCGGTTGTTCGATGGCGGAAATGGCAACACGGCAAGATGTTGAAAATTGCTGGAATTCCCTGACAACTCTCTTTGACGCGGAAGAAATTGTTCCCGTAACTTACGTCAATTCCACTGCGGAATTGAAGGCGTTTTGCGGTCAACACGGCGGTCTTGCCTGCACTTCCACAAACGCCCGTGCCGTTCTCAGTAAGGCGTTGCAAAAAAATTCGCAAAAACAACGTGTCCTATTCTTTCCCGATCAACATTTGGGTCGTAACACCGCACTAAAAATGGGAATCCCCGAATCGCAAATGTCTTTGTGGAACAGTATTGAGCCGGAGTTCGGCGGAAATTCTTCGGAACAAATTCAAAACAGCCGGATTATTTTGTGGAATGGATATTGTTGTGTCCATCAAAAATTTGTTTCGGGTCATATTGATGAGATTCGTAAACTGTTTCCGAAAATCCGTGTGATTGTTCATCCCGAATGCCGGCGGGATGTTGTCGAAAAAGCGGACGAATCGGGTTCAACTGCGTTTATTTTGAAACAAATCGCCGAATCACCTGCCGGTTCGCAATGGGCGGTTGGTACGGAATCGCGTTTTGTTGAACGTCTGGCACGGCAAAATCCCGATAAAACAATCGTCAATCTGGCGTTTCAACCCAGTTATTGTGAAACAATGGGGCTGATCGAACTTCCCAAACTGGCGGCAATGCTCCTCTCCGCCGAATCCGGTTTGAAACGAAATATTATCCGTGTCGATGATTCTATTGCCCCTGATGCGTTGCGCTGCCTGCTCCGAATGCTCCAAGCCGGTTCCTGAATCTTTAATTAAATTGGAAAAAATATTCCAAAATATCAAAAAATATCAAAAATTATCAAAAAAAGTGAAACGTAACGGCGTCTTTGCAACAATATTTTGCCGATTTTCGGAATTTTTTTCAAAAAAATCCGTAACCGTACCGATTTTACGCCAAACTCCCCTTGATTTATTTTGTCATTTTTGTATAATATAATGGTTGCAAGTGAAAAATTATCACTTTGCAACAATTGGGAACGATTTTTTGATAGTCGTTCGTTTATCAGTTACACCCATAACAATTATTATGAGACATGCCTAAAAAAAGTGCTGTGAAAAAAGCCGCCGGTAAACGAGTTACAAAACGTTCCGGCGCAGGGCGACCCAAAGGAACCGGAAAATTCGGTTGCGAAACCAAAGTGATTCGTGTTCCTGTCCATTTGGTTGATGAGATTTACGATTTTATTCGTCGTAAAATCAATCATTAATCGAACGGTTCGAAGTAACCGATGGAAGGTTGCGTAAATACGGTTGAACCGTATTGAGTTTTTTAACACCGATCCCTTTAACGTTCATTATTTCATGATGTTCGTTAAAGGGACCTTCTATTTCACGATAGGCGGTTATTTCTTTCGCCAGTTTCTCCCCAATTCCGGGAAGTATCTGAAGTTCTTCTGCGGTTGCGGTATTCGGATCAACCTGATACAGGTATTCTTTTTGTTGTTCCGGCTCCCACTCTTTTTGAGAAACCGAAAAAAAGAAAATAAAAACAAAAAAGAAAATCAGAAAAAATATTACCGTAAATTGATCCTGATAACGAAGAAAAAATCGCATGACGCTATTACCGCAACCGTTCACACAATAAGGAAAATATTGATCGGAAAACAACAGGAAATATCAGAGTAAAACCGGAATATGCAGATTATTAAGGAAAAAGAAAAGGTACATCAAAAAACCATAACAAAAGATGAAAGAGATAGAATGCCAAAATAGCAATAAGATAAAGGATTACAATGATCCAATTCAATGTCCAATACAATATTTTACGTATATCTTTGAAATTCATTGGTTTCCTTTCACACCAAAAGAAGTAATTATTCCGCTGATTGTTTTATTTTGCAGCAATTTTGGGCGAATTTGTATCTTTTTTGAACATTCGGACGTGCAAATTGCGGAAATTGTAGAACAGCAATGACCAATTGTAGAACAGCAATAACCAATTGTAGAACAGCAATAACCAAATTGTAGAACAGCAATGACCGATTGTAGAACAGCAATGACCAATTGTAGAACAGCAATAACCAATTGTAGAACAGCAATGACCAATTGTAGAACAGCAATGACCAATTGTAGAACAACAATGACCGATTGTAGAACAGCAATGACTGATTGTAGAACAGCAATTGGTCAATGTAGAACGACAATTTTTGATATTTTTGGGGTTTATTGTTGGTTCTGTCATTTTACAGGAAAAAGGCAGGCAACCGGTTGCCGAAGAGTTACTGACCGGAAAAACAACACCGTTGAAATTTTACAAATCCGAAAAGGAACCCGTTTATTCCTGTTTCATACAACATTTTTTATACTTTTTTCCGCTGCCGCAAGGACAAGGATCATTCCGTCCGACAACATTTTCATTACGAAACGGTTGTCCGTTTTTTGCTATTTCAAGTTTACCCATATCATATTTTCGCATCATACTGCTTGCTCGTGTGTTGCCGGTCATTTCGTCCAACATCTGATATAAAAATTCGTTATTACCGCATTCGCCCCCATAATCTTTTTCGTATTGAGCCAATTCCTGATTGAGTTCTTCGGAATCTTCCTCTTCCTCTATCGTTGTTTTTTTGCTGTCGTCAACACCGGGCAAATCAAACGGCGATGTTTGCCGAACAGTATGAATCCATTCCGTTATATCCTTTTGACTCCGCTCAATACAACGATCAACCATCTTTTCCAACTCCTTCCAAAACAATTGCAAAAGCCGGTGGTCATTTTGCGATTCCGATTCAATTTGTCTTTGCCGGATCGGTTCTTTCAACGATTCCAGAATCGGCAATGCTTCACTGCCTTTATTTTTCCGAAGTAAATGGTGTGCTTCTGCGAGGGATTCTTTTTCGAAGTGGTATTTACCGGTTCCAAACAAGTCAAATAAACGAATGAGTGTTAGTTGATCGGTTAGTTTTTTTATATCTTCTAAACTTTCTTCCTCCGAATCACTCTCCTCCTCCGAATCGGAATTGGAATCGGAATCTTTTTTGTCTTGTTTTTGCCGGTGTTCCGCAAATTTGTTTTCCACCGTCTCCAAAAGAGTATCCGCTTCCTCATAACGCCTTCCAAGCAAAAGCAATGCAACATAGGAAATGATCGCAAGAGAATGATCATAGTAAGCCGGAGCCGGATCAGGAAGCAAACGAAGAAATTGCTCAAAAAGTTCCAATTCGCGTTGCCCCCAAAGGATTGCTTCGCCGATTCGGTCTAAAACACAAAGTTTTTCCTCAATATTCCGAACCGTTTTACTTTGCAATTGCAGCAACAAAGCCGAAGGAGCAAGCCGTTGGTGATCGCGGACACGCAAATATTCAATATCAAGACCTTCAAGATTTTCCGCAATTAAACGGTTGCGTTCGTTATACGCTTTTTCATACACACGGATTGCTTCTTCATATTTTTTTTGACAGGAAAAAAGAAGCGCCTGACCTTCCATTGTATCAAAAAAGGCGGGCTGTAAATCAAGTTTTCCTTCATTGATCAATTTTTGTGCCTGAGCGATTGCCCGATTATACCATCTTTCCGATTCCTCATACCTGTCAAGAGCAAGATACGCCCTGGCAAGTCCGGCGTAAACACTGCAAAGATTTTGCTGCGTTTCCTGAAAATCCGCAAACACCGGTGAATCAAAAATATAACGGGCTTTAAGAAAAAATTTCAACGCTGTCTTCCAACGCCCGCGATGTAACTCAATATTCCCGCGGCGACAATCAGCCGCCGCATCGTTGTGCTTTTCGTTAAGACGTTCTATCGCTAACTGTTCGAGGTCTTCTTCGGTAACAGGCTGCTGTTTGTTCTGCGTGAAATTTTGATTCGGTTTTTTGTCGTTTTTCTGAAATTTTTTGAACTCGTCCGCAAAAGGTATTTTGTTGGCTTTTTCAACTCTGGCAATTTTCGAGATTTTTTCGGTTTCGGCTGTTTTATTTACAAGTCTTTGCATCTCGTCAATTGCCTGAGTTGCCTCATCGTATCTGCCGAGATTTTCCAAAGCCTCCGCCCGAAAACGCTCCACTTCCGACAACCGCTTTTCCAAACCGTCAAAATGTTGTTTTTGTTCCGTATTCAATAATGCTTTAAACTCCTGCGCGGCAAGATCAAACAGTTGAAGGGCTTTTTCGTATTCGCGGAATTGCAGAACCATGTATCCCTTACGGAACGGAATTTCGGCGGCGGCGGAAAACAACGGAAAAAATGAATCGGTTCGATCCGCTTTTTTAGCAATCGCAAGCGCTTTATCGTAATATTCCGCCGCTTTGTCTTTTTCGGCGCGGCTGACAAACATATCGGCTAATTGCAATATCGTCTCATAATATTGATCATCAAAATTGAAGGACGCAAAATGATCAACAAAATCATTATCGCTGATCCGAATAATAATTTTGTCTCCTTGATAAGTTGTACGGTTGCTGATTTCTTTACGGCGGTCTTGTTGTTTGGCGCGGGCTTTTTCCGCAAGCTTTTCATAATGAAGTAAGTCGGCAAGCCCTGATTCGCGGTCGCCGATTTCGTACTTCCAAGCTCCGCGCGAACTATACATGTCAAGAAGCGGACGCCAGTCGGTAAAATGAAACGAATAAGGATCAAAACGCTGTTCGATGATCCGAATGGTTCGATCAAGAAGCGCAACCGCCGCAACTGTTGCATTATTGTCGTCGTGAAGTCCTTTCGCATATTGATGAACATCAAGAGCCCATTCATTTTTAATTTCATTAAAATCTTCTTCGGAAAGACTTTCAACACTCTTGGAATAAAGCTTAAAAAACGGTGTTTGATCGAAGTGGATTTTGTTTTGCCGTGACACCGGCTTGAGAAAAGAAATCGCATGAGAAATGTGCATGAAGAGCTCTTTCCGCAACTCGATTTGCCCTTCTTCGACGAGAATTTCGGCTAATTCGATGAGTTCTTCAAGTGTTTGCAAAGCAGAATCGAATTGACAATCAAATACGTAAGCGAGTGCCAATTGCCCCAATTTATCAAAAAGAAGCCGCCGCCGTTCCAACATGCCGTGTTGGATGGATTGGCGAAGTTTTTCGATTTCAGGTTTCAATTTCTTCGGGGATTCAACCGAAAAACCCGGTAAATTAGGAAATTCATCCATTTTAGTTTTAACTCCTGTTTATTAAAAATGATTTACAAAAATTCTTTTTTACGGATTATTCATTTTTGAGAAAATACAAATACCGCTGAATTTTTAACAATACCCTTTTGATTTACCTTAAAGATTTTCGCAAAGTAAATCGCCGATTTCACGCGTGCCGTAACCCATTTTTCCGGCGGCTTGACTTTTCATTTTATTGCCGGTAACGAACATAATTGATTTCATAATTCGTTGCGCCGCCTGAGTGCAGCCTTCCTGTTCCAACAACAACGCGGCGGCGGAAACAGCAGCAATCGGGTTAATTATATTTTTGCCGGTATATTTTGGTGCGCTTCCGCCCATCGGTTCATACATACTGCAACCGCGCGGTTCGGGATTGATATTCCCGCCGGCGGCAACTCCCATTCCGCCTTGCAACATTCCGGCAAGATCAGTGATAATATCGCCGAACATATTCGTCGTTACGATAACGTCATAATATTCGGGATTTTTGACCATCCACATACAACAGGCATCAACATTATTGTAATCTGTTTTCACATCGGGAAATTCACCGGCAACTTCTTGAAATGTACGTTGCCAAAGATCGTGTCCGAATGTCAGGACGTTGGTTTTGGCAACAAGAGTGAGCATTTTTCCTTTGGGATTATTCCGTTTTCGGGTGTATTCGAAAGCCCAACGAATACAACGTTCGGTTCCTTTTCTGGTATAAACGGCGGTTTGAGTGGCGACTTCATCGGGAGTTCCTTTTTTCATACAACCGCCAATTCCCGTGTACAAATCTTCCGTGTTTTCCCGAACAACCACAAAATCAATATCTTCCGGGTTTTTATCCTTCAACGGAGTTTCCACTCCGGGAAACAATTTGACCGGACGAAGATTGATATATTGATCAAACTCAAAACGTAACCGCAATAAAATTGCTTTTTCGAGAATACCCGGCGCCACTTCGGGATGTCCGATAGCGCCGAGAAGTATAGAACTATAACCGCGCAACCGAGTGATTTCTTCATCGGTAACCGTTTTCCCTGTTTTGAGATAACGATCACCGCCAATATCGAAATAATCGAATTGCATGTCAATTTTTTCAAGTTGTCCGACAGCCTTGAGAACTTTAACAGCTTCGTCAACAACTTCGGGTCCTGTTCCGTCACCGCCGATAACAGCGATTTTTAGTTTGTTATTGGGAGTAATCATATTGTTTCAACCTTTTGCAAATTAATACAAATTAAAAATGTCCTGAAAATTCATTTTAAAGCAACAGTTACAAAGTCGTCGAGTGTTTGGCAATCTAATGCGTGGGAGGATAATAACTCCAAAGCAATCGGATCATTCATTTGTTGAATCGCCGTTTCAATTTCTTGTGGAACATTTGTAAATCTTTTCCGCAAAATAACCAAAATGGTATTACGTATGCCTTCCGCTTGACCTTCCTTCTTTCCTTTTTTTATGCCTTCCTTTCTCCCTTCTTTCTTACCTTCTTTCCTACCTTCTTTCCTTCCTTCTTTCTTACCTTCTTTTTTGAAAGCGTTCATAGCCAAATGGTAATCGACCAGGAATAAATGCCGTTGACGGGCAAGTTCCTGAATTTGAGGATCCGCTGTAAACTGTTGAAGTTCGCGGTACGCCTCGATAATTCTGGGATCGTTATCTGTTAATGCTGTCATTTCTGCCTCACTTATTTTGTTGCCAAAGACGAAAAAATTAGACCAATGTGCAAAATCCGGAGTTACGTCCTCCAAGACTTCCGTATGTCCTTTTATTAATTTATCCAATTGCCAAACATGAAGTTGGATATGATCGCTAAACACAAAATCGGGATGTTCACATTCACGAAGTTCAAAGACCGAGTGTATTTTCCCAAGTTGCCGGCAAATAGCAAATTCGGTAATCACAATGGTAATAACTGCTTTCAGGTTTTTGTAATTTTCACCGACAACGAGTTGCGACGAATACGAATTTGCCCAGCCATATAAAATTCGTTCACAAAAGGCGGGGTGGGGATAAGTTTGGATTTCGATATTAAAAGCCCGTTTCCGATTATCTTCGACCCGCACATCAAGAGCAATACGTTTATCGAAAATATGTTTTTTGATATTGAACGGATTAAGCACTCGTGCTGTTTCAATCAATTTACGACCGCCTTTATCCTGCAAAGCGGCGTTAATGATTGATCGCAATGACGGTTCATTTTTTGGTGCCGACAAAAACGACACAATAAAAATATCGGAAGTCGGTTTAATGATAACAGGGGCATCTTTTTCAAACATTGGATTGTTTTGTTTACGAACATGGGCATTCGGGGAAAAAATTGATCAAAATTCAAAGCAAGTTGCCCAAACATTAATTATTTTACAAATTTGAATTTATTTTGGTAGGGGTAGAACAGGCAAACGGGGACAAATCTGCGATAAACGGGGCATAAATCTATGACGGCGGGGCGTAAATCCGTGACGACGGGGCGTAAATCCGTGATGACGGGGCATAAATCCATGACGACGAGGCGTAAATTCGTGACGACGGGGCGTAAATCCACGGTAAACGGGGGCAAATCCGTGGCAAGCGGGAGCGAAATTAATGAATAGTTAATAGTGTCGCAGGCGGAACTTTCTACCGCGACGGCAATGATTCCGCTTGCGTCCTCTACTATTAACTATTCACTATAAACTATTAACTAATGAGGGAATGTCTTCATTCCAATTATCCGTTTGGGAGTTTTGTTTTTCGTATCCGAGACTTTTGAGGACTTCCAGAATTTCGGAACAAGTCGGAAACATTCGTCCGCTGGTTCGTTTGTATTCGTTCAAAGCGTTCATAAATTCGACTTCGTCCGGCGAATAATCCCGCTCACAAGTTGACGGATCAATCTGGCGGCGGCGAACATTTTTCTTCTGTTTCGGTAAAACAACCGGCGACGGAGTTATTGCCGGTTGATCAATTCGCTTGATGTCATATGGAGAATTGGAATGTTGTTCAACTGATCGGGAAAGTTTTTCAAATTTATCCAATGTCGTCAGTTCTTCATCGGAAAAAGGCAATTCTTTTCCGATATTGTCGGAATCAAAATAACCGGTGTGTAAATGATTTTTTTCGGGAATTGTTTTTTTGGGGGAAGGTTTAAGATGCGGAACTGCCGGTATTTTTAAATCGGCAGCCGAATTACCGGCATTATTTTTTTCCGCAACGGATTGACCGGAAGCCCAATCGTTTTGATACGAATTGTTCTGACACGGATTTGTCCGGCACAAAAAATCAGAAGCAAGAAAATTGAGCGGTAATGCTTTACGCGGTCGTCCTCGTTTTTTTTTCGGTTTCTTTTTGGGCGAGTGAACCGCAAGAGCCGGAGCGGGAGTGAAACAAAATTCCGGCGAAAATCGTTCTATATTCCCTTGCGCATCGAGGGAATTTTCAAATTGTTGGGACATCGAAGCACCTTTCCAAGGGGGATGAATAAAGGGGAATGGGAAAAACTTCTGAAGATTTATTCGGCAGGTTTGGAAAAAATTTTTAACAATCACGTAAAATGTTCGGATATGTTAAAATCAACGGATTAGAGAGCAACGCCGGTTTTATTATTTGGTTTCGATAAAACAGTTGTTGACGTTATAACGATTTTTCATAATAATCTGCATTTTCCAAAAAAATGTGGTAAAATATTTTAGTCAAATGCCTTTATTTTAAGTATTTCTCAAAATTATCGCCGATTTAAATGCACCTTTGCTCAAAAAGTAGAAGCCGCAAAAAATAGAGATTGTTTTAAAATACCTCAAATTTAAGCATATTGACCTTTTTAATTTTTTGGAAAGTACAGTGAAGTAAAAATTATTTGATTTATTTTCTTTGACATTTCGGACGAAATTTTCTGTTTATTTTAATATTTATCTTTACTATTCATTTTGTGAACGGAAAAAAATTTCTTAATTTACCGGCGGAACGGTGTGATCCGAAAACGGCGAGGTATTTAATTTTGCCGGTTCCTTATGAGGGAACGGTTTGTTTTCTGAACG
>JAITQV010000238.1 GCA_031288765.1 Planctomycetaceae bacterium | reverse complement strand
ACAAATAAAGTAACAGTGTTTTAACGGATACGGTTAATTCAAATTCTCATTATTCCAATTCGTCAAATTATACTGTTTGCGAATTGTTTCGTCTATCGGCAGTTTGAAATGTTTTTCGCCGGTTAAATATCCGTATTTTTCGGGATAATGTTTCGTATTTATTCGGTCGTTTTTTGGCAGTTGTTTTTTTGGGAAGTACAATTTATGTAATTGTCTGTTTATTAACCACTGAATACACGAAATACACGGAATTTGTAAATAGTAACGGCGTACAATTTCAAGGTTAGTTTATTTATAGGGAATAGGATACAAAAATATTTTTTTGTTAGTATTTATTCAGTGATTTGTTGAACAATGACGAGGCGAACCTTCTTTTCAACCTAATTTTTCTCCTAAGCCCGCAAGAGCGAGATGTGCATAACCGGCGGTTGCGCTTCGCTTCACCGCCGGAACCCGACTAAAAAAACATAAGCCCCGCACGGGGCGAGATTATCAATCAACACAACCATAATCTCGCCCTTGCAGGGCTTTGGGAGATGTGAGAGATTCCGATCCGTAGGTTGCGCTGCGCTCCACCTACGGTTATACACATCACACCCCTTGCGGGGTTAAGATTCGGTGTTAATACCGAAACAAACTACTGAATAGATACTTTTTTTATTGTATTCATTTTGTACCCTCAAAAAATAAACTTGTAATCTTATCAATTTACTAATTTCCGTGTATTTCGTGTATTCTGTGGTTAAATAAAATAGACCGTTACTTTATCGCAGCTTAAACTTTAACGGTTTTTTGCTTTGAAAACGTCTGCTAATAATCCAAATTAAAAGCAATAGGAAAAAGATTGTTAATGAGATTGTTGTTTTCTTATTTTGTATGAGGGTATTGGCTGTTGATTTTTCCGGTTCTTTTTTAGGATGCCAAACCGGACTTTTGCCAATCAACAGCGGCGCGTAATTCGGTTTGTAACCCTGACCGCCTTCTAACTTTTCCGATGTTTCATAAACCCAGAGTTTGTAGGGAATCGCCGCAATTGTTATATTCTCCGCATAATCCGGCGACGCCCCAACCGGCATTCCGTCCGGCAACGACGTAACACACGCCACTAACGGATTCCCCCGTGAATCGTCCGTGTAAAAATAAATCTGATAATATCTTTTAATCCCAAAAAGAATCTCCACCTCCTTATCTTCAACCAACGTCGGTAAAACCTGTTTGGCAATTCCGTGAAGTATTACCGGTTTCCCGCGAGTTCCTTCGGGGTTGTTGAACAGTTCGATCACGGAATTTTCACGTTTTCCTTCTTGCTCCCATATTCGGCGTGCTTCCCGGCGAATCCGGTTTGGCGGAATTTGCGACATTGCCCGAAGTAAACCGTAGAACGGTTCCCGATCCGCCAAAGTAAACTTGAACGCCCGACTGATAATTTCATTCCGCTCCAAAATACGCAATGACGAAACAAGATCAAATTGTTGTTTTTTCATATCTGTGATTCGGAGCGGCGGCACCTGATCAAACGAACCGACATCAAAACCGAGATTGCCGAGAAACGTATCGGGAAACCACTGAAGCCGCGGCGCAACAAGAAAAGGAACAAAATCCGATTCCTTAAACACGGATTCCTTCAACGCCGATTCATCGGAGGTTGGTGTGCCGAATGTTGATTTGTCGGTTGTAAATTGACCGGAAACGGATTCGGCGGACTGCAGACGTTTGAGATAAATTCCTGTTGCGGCGGAATGTTCGTTGATGGTTTCATTCCGTTTCCAAGCCGCCGGAACAAACGCAGTCAGAATATCCGCAACATGTTGATCGTCAACACAAAACCGGCAACGGAAGATTGACGGTATTCGGAAGCGTTTTTGTTCCGCCGGATTGAGTGTGATTTCCTTGACAAAAACAACACGCCCCTTCAATTCAAACGCCTGACCGCGAAATTGATTCGGATCACCGGCTAAAACCGAAAAATCCGGCAACGGTTTGGCAACTCCTTGTTTTAGAAAACTTGGCGGAACAACCCGAACAAGATGATACAGCAATTCCAAAACGTCGTCGAATTGTTGTTCCAACGGAACCGTTTCGTCGCCCAACGCATCCCATGAATAATCGTCTATTCCGAGCAATGTTTTTGTAAATTCGGCATTGATTTTATTGTTATTGGAGTTATTGGAGTTATTGGAGTTATCGGGGTTATTGGGTTGTTCTCCGCCCGATACCGCAAAAGAAAGTGCGCCCATAAATACACCCATAAATAGAACAATTACAGACAACACAAAATACGGAACCAAACGGTTATTCCTGAAATTAAAAATCGAATCGGCAATATTCATATTTCATTTTGTATTTATTCAGTCCTTATGTTAAACAATGACGCAAGAAAACTTCATTTTTTCCTAAGCCCGCAGGGCGAGATGTGCATAACCGGCGGTGAAGCGAAGCACAACCGCCGGATCGGATGCTCCAACTCGCAAAGTCCCGCAGGGACGAGATTATGATTGTGTTGATTGATAATCTCGCCCCATGCGGGGCTTAGAGAAGTGAGGAAGATTCCGATCCGTAGGTTGCGCTTCGCTCCACCTACGGTTATGCACATCACACCCCTTGCGGGGTTAAGATTCAGAGTTAATACTGAAAACATGTTCATGCTGAAAACAAAGGACTGAATAGATATTTTCATTTTGTGAAAGAACCGGTTTTCAAAAATTGCAGGCAGGCTTCAAATATTTCTTCCGTCATCAACATTTCACCGTGTCCCACATCAAAACGAATCCATTCTTCGGCGCCGTCGAGTTGGGTTCCTTCGGTGCTTACAATTCCATCGTCATCGCCGGGAATCAAAAGACTGAACCCCCGATTATCTCCGCGTCCGCCGGAAATAATAGCAAACGGACAACAAGGAATCCCAAGAGTTTTCTGTAATTCGTCCCAATCCGTACCGAGTTCATCGCCGGTTTTGCCCGTAATCAAACGCCGAAGCGGGTCTTTACCGATTAATTTGGTTGCGAGAATTGCCCCGTGGTTGGGAGGTCCCAGCATGACAAAACGCCCAATCCGTGAATCCGGCGTGAAATTTTTTCTTGCTTCCAATGGATTTTCCGAAACGCGCCAGTCCGGTTCCAAGAGTCCGCTCAGATAACGCCGCATCACAATACAGCCAAGACTATGCCCGATCAGGTCAATTCGTTTGATGGTCGGCGGTAAATTCTTAATAATCCGGTCAAGTGTGAGGGCGTGTTCCAAAACTGATTGCATTGTTGAAGGATAAGCAACGTTAAAAACATAATCGTAGTTTTTTTGTTCTTTAAGCCAAATTGCCAGATGCCGGGTTGTCATGGTGTTGGAGCCGAAACCGTGCATAATAACAACCGCCGTTCCCGCCATCGGCAATAAACCTTCCTCCGCCTGAATCTCATCAAGACGTTGGCGGCACTCTTCAAATGTCCCGTACGCCCGTTGAACCGAATTGCCGTCAAGAAGACGAAACGAATTTGTCTTCACATTTTCCTGAATATGCCAATCATGAAAGAATAAAACATCCGCCCAAAACCAAACTCCGCCGGTTGTTTTGATGGGAATTTTTTCGTCCAGTTTTCGGAAGATTCCCGATTCTTGTCCGGGCAATGTTGCGGAAACAAAAAAAGAAATAAAAAGAACAACAACAGAAAACCGGTAAAAAGAATACATAGTTTTTAAGTTAATAGTTAGCGGCGAATAATTAATAGTAATAGTTAATAGCGGAAGACGCAAACGAATTTAACATGTTGCGGTGAATTTTCCGCTTGCGGCATTCTCTCTTTCCGCTATCAATTCTCCGCTATTTTAAGCCTTCCTGTTAAGGATGCAATATTGGTAAAAATAAAAATATCGTATCTATTCAGTGATTTGTTTTCAGTATTAACATTGAATCTTAACCCCGCCGGTGATGCACATTTCATCCTACGGGTTTAGAACAAAAAAACATTCCACTGAATAATTACAGAAAAATTAGGTTGGAAATAAGGTTTTCCCCGCGTCATTATTCGACCAATGACTAAATAGTTGCAACTTGGGAGAAAATCCTGTCTTGTATCGCAACCGAAAATACATTATAAAATAGCAATCTTTCAGAGGAAATTTTAATCCGGTTTCGTTGTTTCCCCGAATTGTTGCCGATTTGTATTGTCCAGCGGGGGTTAATTGTCAGTGTTAATATTGTCAGTGTTAATATTGAAGAACAAAAAACTTTTTTTCTAAGTATGAAACGGTTTTTCTTTTTAGTTGTTATCCCGATATTGGGTTTGTTTTTCACGCCGATGGTCTTGTTCGCGGAAACAGACACAAGAAAACGATTGGAAGAACTCCAACAAATTGTTGACCAAAATATCGGGATTGTCGATAAAAATATGAATCTGGAATTGCTGCAAGACCTCGGCAAAAAACGGCTTCCAAAAGAAAATGCCGACGCCGCCAAAACCGTCTATGAAACTGCTGAAAAAATTCTTGCCGAAAAAAATATTTCGGAAGAATTTCGTGTCTGGACGTTAAAACGTAAAATTTTTGTGCTTATCCTGCTTGCTTACGAGGAAATACCACACTATTTTCCGCGTTTGGTTGCTATCATTGACGAACTCGACGGCAAAAAAGAGTTTGAAATTCTTGTCAAAGAAGCGGAACAACATGTTTTACGAATCGGTTCGGCATTGGCGGTTACGCCGGGAACGGATCGAAAAGTTGCTATCGATCTCAAATCGCTGGCAGAACGTATGCTCCTTTTCGCCAAAGAAAACCCGGGACCGCAAGCGGATATGTTAATCGAACAGTTATTCTACGGAATTAACCGGATTCCGCAACTCAATTTGCGGGATAAACGAATTGCCGTTGTTGCGCCGATTTTTGTCCCGTATTTTATCGAATCAAACCGTAAAGCGGTTGCCCAATCTCTGATTGCCAATGAACGGCGGGCGTTGCTTCCGGGCAACCCGATGTTGCTGGCGGGTTTTGATTTGGACGGAAAACCGTTCAATCCGGCACTGATCAAAGATAAAGTCGTACTTGTTCAATTTTGGGGAACATGGTGTGCGCCCTGCCGAGAGGAAATACCGAACATGATTGATTTGTACGAAAAATATCACTCCAAAGGTTTTGAAATTATCGGCATCAACACGGCGGTCAAAGGTGATGAACGACCGGAAAAAGTCAGACAATTTTTGACCGCAACCACTTTCGGCACGAAAAGAAAAACGATTCCTTGGTTGATACTGCATGAAGGGATTGCTGAGGCGCAAAACAAAAACACGGTTACGAAATATTATGGAATTAGCGAACTTCCCGTACTGATTTTGATTGCCCGCAACGGCACCGTGTTAAAACTTCATCCGTTGCCTAGCACTTTGGACGCGGAAATCAATGCGGCTCTTAACGCTGTTGAATTAACGCCGGAGGAACAATCAAGAGCAAAAACCGCACGCCAAAAACAAGAAGCAAAAATCGATCAGGAAATTCAGGAACAACTCAAACTCATTGAGAAGAAATAAAAACAAAACGGAAATGTTCAACCAATTTAACTTTAACAAAAAATAACAATTATGGATGAATCAACCTCTCCTATTGATTACCCGAAAGGTCTTACCTTCGAAAAAGTGTGGGCAAGTATTCAGGAAATTGGCGTCTTCTTGGAGCGTGAAGCCAAAGAACGTGTGGAATACCAAAAAACAGCGGAAGAACGTCTCAAAAAACTTGAGAAAGTTGTCGAAAAAACCAGCCGTTCCCTTGATGATACGAATAAAAAAATCGGTCATTTGGGGCTGCGTTTCGGCGAACTGATTGAACATCTGATTGCTCCGGGTGTTGCCGATCGGTTCCGCGAGATGGGTTATTATTTTGATGAAGTGATGCACCCGTTCGGTTTTAAATTCAAGTTGGACGGACTTGTTGTTGCCCAAGCCGATATTGTACTCGAAAATCAAGATACCGTTTTAATTATTGAAGTTAAAGCCAAACCGGATAATAACGATGTCCAAAATTTCACAACAAAAATGTTTGCGATACGCAATTATTATGGGCAAAATTCAACCCAAAAGAATAAAAAACTTATTGGTGCTCTTGCCGGTGCTATTTTTCCCAGACATGTCAAACAATTTGCGGTGAAGTCCGGTTTTTTTGTTCTTACACAAAGAGGTGATACGGTCAAAATTGATGTTCCGAAAGGTTTTAACCCCCGAAATTTTTAGATTCGTGAACGTGTTGTGTTATACATTAATTGCTGCAAACGAACACGTTTCTCATCTACTCGATACGTAATTGTCTGTTTTTATTAACCACAAAATATACGAAATACATAGAATTTAGTAATAGTAATAATGTTTACGTACAACTTCAAGGTTAGTTTATTTATAGAATAGAGAATAGGACACAAAAATATTTTTTTGTTATTGTATTCATTTTGTATCTTCAAAAATAAACTTGTGATTGTATCGATTTACTAATTTCCGTGTATTCCGTGGTTAAATGTATTCTGTGGTTAAATCAAATAGTTTCTATTGCCGTTTTTGTTATAAACTGTGCGAGAAAAGCCAGTCATAAATGAGCGGGTTATCGTAAGTTTGTGTCCAAACATCGTGTTCACCGCCCTCATAAACAGTGAAAATAATATTTTTACCGCCTGCTTTTCGGATTGCGTCCACTATTTTCTGCGACATAAAAAAAGGAATGGCACCGTCTTTATTGCCGTGAAAATTCCAGATTGGAATATCGGTTAGATTTTTAGCCCATTCCGGTTTTGCTCCGCCGCAAATCGGAACGGCAGCGGCAAACCGTTTGGGCGATTCGTTTAGGCACATCCATGTTCCGAACCCGCCCATACTAATTCCCGACACATAAATCCGGCGTTTGTCAATTTTGTAATTTTGTTCGATATGGTCGAGCAGCAGCATCAGTTGAAGAGGCGACCACGCAAAATCGTTTTTACATTGCGGCGAAACGGTAACACACGGAAATGTTTTATTAAATTCCGGTTTATCGAGTAATTTCGGCGGACCGTGAACTTTAACTTTATCGATTTCGTCCGGCGAATTTCCGCGTTCTCCGGCGCCGTGAAGAAATAAAAGGAGCGGCGCTCCGTTTGATTTTGCCGATGTTTCGTAGTTATGCGGCAGATAAATCCAATACCGTACAATTTCTGTTTTGGAGTGATCCAATGGTCTCGGTTCACCGATCAGGGTAATATCTTTTAGTTTATAGACCCAAGTGCTTGTACTTGCCGGAAGTTCCACACTTTGAACAACCTGAATACCCGGCAACGGTTTTTCGGAATTGTTAACGGTTTCTTTGGCTTCTTCGGCATTCAAAAAGGACAGCATGATACAAAAAATAAAATAAACAAAAAAATTAAAAATTCGAAACATTTTATTTCCTTTCAATAAAATATTCTGATTGTTTACACTCAAGACGATTTGACTTTCGAAAGTAACTGTCTATTTTTATTAACCACAGAATACACGGACATTAGTAAATCGATACGATCACAAGTTTATTTTTAAGGATACAAAATGAATACAATAACAAAAAAATATTTTTGTATTCTATTCCCTATAAATAAACTGCCTTGAAGTTGTATGCCGTTACTATTTACAAATTCCGTGTATTTCGTGTATTCAGTGGTTAATAAATAGACAATTACGCTATAGTATATCTAATTCCCTGTTGTCGGCAAGCCGACAACGCAACTGCTACGGCAAGCGGTTGCCTACCTGATTGTGCCATTGTTCAACAAACGACTGAATAGATACTGAATTTGTACTTCGGAGGGGAAATTTGTACCTCAGAGAGAGAAATTTGTACTTCAGAGGGAGGAATTTGTACTTCTGAGGGAAGGATTTGTACTTCAGAGAGAGAAATTTGTACTTCGGAGGGAGAAATTTGTACTTCAGAGAGAGAAATTTGTACTTCAGAGGAACAATGTTTGTACTTCGGAGGGAGAAATTTGTACCTCAGAGAGAGAAATTTGTACTTTAGAGGAACAATGTTTGTACTTCGGAGAAAGAAATTTGTACTTCAGAGAAACAAATTCGACTCTTTGAGGTACAAATTAGTACTTCCGAAGTATAAATTAGTACTTCCGAGGTACAAATTAGTACTTCCGAGGTACAAATTAGTACTTCCGAAGTACAAATTAGTACTTCCGAGGTACAAATTAATACTTCTGAAGTAGAAATTTGGTATCTATTCAGTGGAATATTTTCCACATAACCTCATCATTGTCCAACAAATCACTGAATAGATACGGATTATTTTGCCGGTTTTGTAACCGTGATATTGAACACGGTGTTTCCTTTCACTTCGCAAGTCAAACCGGAAGTTCCCGGATTCTCAAATTTCGGATCAACCAAATGAACAAACGGAGTTCCGTCACTTCCGCCGCCGGTTGTTGCGGAAACAGTTACCTGATACGTTCCCGGTCGAAC
>JAITQV010000233.1 GCA_031288765.1 Planctomycetaceae bacterium | reverse complement strand
TATTGGGGATTCTGATCCGGCGGTTGCGCTGCGCTTCACCGCCGGTTATGCACATCACACCCCTTGCGGGGTTAAGATTTCGATTGCCGTGTGGAAACAAAAATTTGTCGGCTATCGCCAACGCAATCGTTCGGCGAACGATTGCCTACCTTATGAATGGTTAATCGTAAAACGGGCAAAGGATTGCCGACCTCTTGATTACAAACTTTTAAGAAAATATCCGCCGAAATATGTGAAAATTCCGACAAATAATCGCCAATCTTGCCTAATACGTTGTCAATAACCATAGGAAATGCTATACTAATTAAATAAAGATGTTGCCAAACATCGCTAATTAAAATTATACCGCCCATCGAAATGATTGAAATTTCCGGTGTTCACAAAATTTTTCACCATAACCGGCAAAATATTTTGTTTGTGTTTGCCTAACCATTTTTTGATTGCCGCCTTTTGATTGCCCTTTCCCGTGATCCTTCCAAAAACGACCCCAACCTCCCAATCTCACGCAACATGCCCCCCCAATGAATCTCATTGGCTGGTTGTTCGCGGCGCACGACAAAATAATCTCAAAAATATTGATGTTCCCTTTCCCCTCGGCGCACTCACCGTTGTTACCGGAGTAAGCGGCAGCGGAAAAAGCTCCCTCGTCAACGATATTCTCTGGAAATCCCTCTCCCGAACCTTACACCGCACGAAAACAATTCCCGGTACTTACGATTTGTTGGAAGGAGTTGAGTATCTCAACAAAGTTATCCGCGTCGATCAACAACCGCTCGGACAAACTCCCACCTCCAACCCGGCAACTTATACCGGCGTTTTCGACCTGATTCGTGAATTGTTCGCCCAACTTCCCGATTCAAAATTACGCGGGTATTCGCCGCGACGGTTCAGTTTCAATGTTTCCGGCGGGCGTTGCGAAAAATGCGAAGGAGCAGGACAAATCAAAATCGAAATGCACTTTCTGCCGGATGTCTGGATCACCTGCGACGCTTGCAACGGTAAACGTTATGAACGGCAAACGTTAGATGTGAAGTTTCGCGGATATTCCATCGCCGATGTTCTCGAAATGTCTTGCGGAGAAGCACTGCAACTGTTCAATAATATCCCCAACATCCGCCGTGTTTTGCAAACTCTTTGCGATGTCGGACTCGATTATCTTTCGCTCGGTCAGGCGGCGCCAACTCTTTCCGGCGGCGAAGCACAACGGGTTAAACTCGCCTCCGAACTCGCCCGACCCGATACGGGACGAACCCTTTATCTTCTCGATGAACCGACAACAGGACTCCATTTCGATGATTTAAAAAAATTACTTGATGTGCTGCACCATCTTGTCGATCTCGGAAACACCGTAATTATTATCGAACATAATCTTGACATCATCAAAAACGCCGACTGGATTGTCGATCTTGGACCCGAAGCCGGTATTGACGGAGGATATTTGCTTTTCGCCGGAACACCGGAAGAATTGATAAAACAGGAAGAGCAATCCCACAGTCAATCAAAAAATCTTATCCCCAATACGCGGAAATTCATAAAAACTCCGGCACAACAGCAATCTCAACAACAAATTAAAAAATCCCAAACTCAGGAACAAATTTCGCCGTCCCATTCCGTTTCCGATCCTTCGGTTTCCAATTCTTCCTTTTTTTCTTATACCGCTCAGGCGCTTCGTCCTGTTTTCGAAGCCGGTCCGTTTGTGGAGCGGGAAGTGTTCAACCCCGCACGGCTCAACGAAATTAAAAACGGCGATCTCTCGCCGCGTGAAATCGGCGCAACCGCCAAAATGCCCTGGGAAACCGACGGTTTACGTTGGCATACCCGCGATCGAATCAGCCGAAACGGTTTACCCATTCGCTGGAACGGTAAAATTCTTGCCGAAGTTGTTCGGCGCATTGAAGCAACCGGTCAATTCGCCCCAACCGATTGGAATCATCGCTCCATCGTCAAAATCAGCGCCGAAAAAAAATCGCTCGGCTGGTTTTTTCACGCCATCACCGCCGAAGAATGGCTGCTCAAAATGAAATTCCGAACCGCCCAAAATACCTTTCGGAAAGAACTCCTCAAAACAAAACTCGACTTAAAACCGCTCAATGAAATGGATTCCATCCCTCTTTACGGTACGGAATCAAGAGTTCGAGTCCATCGTTCGCAAGGACATTGGCAGGAAATCGAATTGCGAGTTCATACATGGGAAGAGATTGACCGTAAAGAATTTTGGGATTTCCTCGACCTGGCAATCAAAGAATTTACAAAATTTACAAAAAAAGTTGAGAAAAGTCCAAACGATTTAATGCCTTGGAAAATTTTAGGCGAAAAATGGCATTTTCTCCCAAAAGGTCTCATCGGCGGCGATAAACTTCTTTGGGAACCCTCGCTTTTGATCGAATTATTTGGTATGCTAAAAGAGATTTCTCCGCAATCCCGAATCGTGTGGACAAACAAAGTGCTCGTTCCGTTTTATCACCCCGCCGTAAAACGCAGAACAAAAACAAAAAGATTAAAAATCAACGGACGGACAATTCCTTGGCTTATTGTTCATACTAAACGGATTGATGCGGTGTACATTGATTTGTATATCGAAAAAAATTCGGTTCCTTTGGGGCGTATTCGTTCCGTCGGCTCCGAACCGTTTGTCAGCGGAAGAAACGAACTGTTCGATATAATTCAATTAAAATTGACAAAAAAATCCGAACTCAAAAATAAAGAATTTCAACAACTGTTGCACGAAACGTTAAAGAACGGCGAATAAATCAAAGGATTTATTTTTTTGTTCTGTTCATTCATTTATCATATCTATTCAGTAGAATGTTTTTAAGATAATTGTATCTATTCAGTAATTTGTTTTCGGTATAAACATGTTTTCAGTATTAACACAGAATCTTAACCCCGCCGGTTATGCACATCTCGCCCTTGCGGGCTTAGGAAAAAATCAGTTTGGAAACGAGGTTTGTCCTCGTCATTGTCCAATCAAATCACTGAATAGATATAGATAAGTAAATGTCTATTTTATTTAACCACAGAATATACAAAACACACGGAAATTAGTAAATTGATAAGATCACAAGTTTATTTTTTGAGGATACAAAATGAATACAATAACAAAACAACAATTTTATGTCCTAATTCTTATAAATAAACTAATTGTGAAGTTGTACGTAAATATTATTACTGTTGCAAATTTCGTGTATTCAGTGGTTAATAAATAGACAATTACAACGTAATATATCCGTATTAAGAAAAACCTTTAAAATTTAATTTTTATGACAACGATCATACGATACTTGAACAAATTTGCGATTCAAAAACTTCCGAACACGACAAGGGAAGGCGTTTTGAAGAGATTACGCGGATTTTTCTTTTGCACGAACCGGAATATAAATTGCAATATAAAAATGTTGTTCTTTGGCCGCAACGGGATAAACGGACAACTTCCGATACGGGAATTGATCTTGTTGCGGAAATGCGGGACGGTTCGGGTTTTGTTGCAAGTTTTTGCTGTCCACCGTTTGACATGATAAAAAAATAGAAGATGATCTTTAGTTTGATATTTTATTGTATTTGTCAATTTCAAATGTATGTTATCTGCTAGAATAACAAAAAAACATTGACATACTTATCATAAACAATTTACTACAAAATTATTCCGGCATTTAACGAAAGATCTGCTAAAAAAATGAATTTATGGGATACAAATACTGAAAAAAAGTTTTTTACAGAAGCTCTTGCGCATTTTGCTGCAGCGGAAAGACTTTTTTATAGTCTGGAATCTGGAAAATTTGCATATGTGCCTAAAAATTGTAAAGCGGAGGGACAAACTCTTCAATCTCGTAATGCACTGATTGGAGCATTTACTGAAAAGTGGGCGAAAACTTTTTTTGCACCAATAGCAGAAAAATTTAATCTGTTTGCTATAAATTCCGTTGAATGTTCAGAAATAGGACTTGCTAGAAGATCAAAGGCAGATTTAGCCTTCTGTACGACAGATTCAAAACTACAAGTTGCACAAGATATTAAACTTATCTTTGAAATAAAGATGAGTGTTGTATCAAATTATAAATATACAGCACCAAATACAGTCAAGTTTATTGGAGATTATACTACACATCAAGGAAATCCATCATTGCTCCGTTCTGATTCAATGTTAAAGGCAATCGGAAAATCCATAAATATTCGTGTCTCAGGAATTGAATCAACAAAAATACCGATCGTAGTTTTAGGTAATAGTCCTATTACCCAAAGTTATAGCCATAAAGTCGATTTTCTCAAAACTGCCGGTGTCATCCAAGGATTTTGGTCATTAAATCCCGCTCCCACACAAAACGGTTTTATTGAAAAAACTGAAAAGCTGGGATTTCAAACAGTACAAAATGTTCAAAAAATTGAAGAGTTAATTAATGATTTACTCTGCACAGAATTAAATTACTTTTCTTCAATGGTTTCACAGAAAAAACTAGGAGAATATATTTGTATTGCTTATCAAGAATCGACTGAAGAAGCAAAAGCTGAAAAATTTTTATCTTTAATTAGGGGGATATAATGCCGACTCTCAATGGAACAAAAACAAGTTCATTTGGAACGAATGGAAGAATAAATCATGATTCTTCAAAATTCTATGATTCAAAGTTATATAAAGAACTTGAAATAAAGCGTGTTGTTTCTGATTTCGTTAATCCCTTACCGCCTCAATATTTTAACTCGATTATTCATAGTTCATGTACAACTATGAATGAAATCCCTGATAATTCGTTACATTTGATGATAACATCACCGCCTTATAATGTCTCAAAAGAATACGATGATGATTTATCATTGAAAGAATACTTGAATTTATTAAAGAGTGTATTCTCTGAAACATATCGGGTTTTGGTTAATGGCGGACGGGCTTGTATAAATGTTGCAAACTTAGGACGCAAACCCTATATTCCTCTTTCGGATTATATTTCAAACATGATGATTGAAATAGGTTTCAATATGAGAGGTGAAATCATTTGGAATAAAGCGGCAAGCGCAAGCCCTTCAACAGCATGGGGAAGTTGGCAAAGTGCTGCAAACCCAATATTACGTGATGTACACGAGTATATTTTAATATTCTCAAAAGGATCATATCGTAGGGAACGAACAAAAGATGAAATCAAAGAAAAATTTAATACAATTACAAAAGAGCAATTTATGGAATGGACAAAATCAATTTGGATAATAAATGCCGAGAGCGCAAAGAGAATTGGACACCCCGCACCATTTCCCGAAGAATTACCCAATAGATTAATACAATTATATTCATTTGTAGGTGATATTATACTTGATCCTTTTATTGGCAGCGGTACAACCGCAGTAGCAGCAGTAAAAGCAAAACGAAATTATATTGGTTATGATATTAATAAAGAATACATAAAATTGGCAAATGATAGAATTAAATTAGCTTGCCAAGAAACAAAGACGTTATTTGCGACTAATTGAAATTATGTAACTGTCTATTTTTATTAACCACAGAATACACGGGAATTAGCAAATTGGTAAGATCACAAGTTTATTTTTTGAGGATATAAAAATGAATACAATAACAAAAAAATATTTTTGTGTCCTATTCCCTATAAAACTAACCTTGAAGTTGTACGTCAACATTATTATGATTACAAATTCCGTGTATTTCGTGTATTCAGTGGTTAATAAAATAGACAATTACATAGATAATCGAGATTTAATTTGTTTACGAGTAAAAATCCCAAGGTAGGCGGCTGACAGTGCTATTGTCCCAAAGTCATTGTCCGACAAATCACGGAATAAATACTTCAACCCTAAATTTCATCCCTATGGTTTTACATTTGGTTTGTGAATGCGGAAACGATCTGATTGTTTCGGAAACCAATTCCGAATCAAAGGTTCTTTGTAAGCGATGCGGGCGTTCTCATTTCGTGAATGAGGAGGAACTTCGGACTCAACAACCGGCGGAGGAAACCCAAATTTTCACGGATACCGCCCATTCTCTTGATCGCGAAGAAATAATATCCAATACCAAAGATAATAAACTTCGGAATAATTTTGAACAAAATAAAAATATTTTTAAACCGAATACTGTGAACGGTTTTAAAAATGAAATTACCCGAACACCGGCAAATCAGGCTACGGTTTTGTTTCGGAACGAAACACCGCCGAATGCGATCACACCGGATTCTTCCGGTTCTTCGTCGGACACTTCCGCCGAGAATGCCGTACAAGCGGATCAGGCAACTCAGATTTTTGATCCGAAGAGTAAGCAAAGCAGAGATGATTTTGATCTAAACACCGCCCCTTCCCAAAAAGACGAAACGAAAATTTCTTCTCCGGCGCCTCAATCTCATTCTTCGGACGGTGCCGGATCGCGTTCTTCGTCCGGTCGGCGGGGCAGCAGTTTACGTAATTCCGAGCTTGACCTTTCGCAACGTGTGATGAAAACGATCAATCGTCCTTCGGCACCGTTGAGTGTTGCGGATGATTCGGGGACATACGGGATTCACCGTATTCTCCGAACCCACCAAAAAGGCGGAATGGGACGAATCCTGATTGCGTATGATCAATATCTGAAACGTGATATTGCGTTAAAGGAATTGCATCCTGAAGTTGCGGAAGACGAATCTATTGTCCGGCGTTTTATCGGCGAAGCGGAAATCACGGCTCAGTTGGAACATCCGGGAATTGTTCCGATTCACACGCTCGGACTCGATAAAAGCGGAAATCCTTATTACACAATGAAATTAATTAAGGGGCATACGCTTCAGGAAGCAATCAAGGCTTATCATCGTAATCCAACTCGTCAGGAATTGTTAAATTTGGTTCGCCGGCTTGTTTCAATTTGCAAAACGATGGCGTTTGCTCATAACAAGGGCGTTATTCACCGTGATCTGAAACCGGCAAATATCATGTTGGGGGAACACGGGGAAACATTGGTTATGGATTGGGGGCTTGCCAAACCGGTTGCTCAACCCGGAAATGAGGATACTTACACTTCTGTTATTCAGCAACGTACAGCGGAGCCCAAACCGGAATTGACAATGGTTGGGGCGATTGTCGGGACTCCGGCGTTTATGTCGCCGGAACAAGCCTCGCCCGAAGAAAATGTTGTTGGTCCTTTGTCTGATGTTTTCAGTCTTGGGACGATTCTTTATTATCTTTTATCCGGGCAAACCGCATTTTCGGGGCGTTCTACGCAGGAAGTTCTCAATAAGGTACGAGCGGCATCGCCGCCGCGGCCTTCGGAGATTAAGCCCAATATTCCGCTTGGACTGGAAGCAATCTGTGCCAAAGCAATGGCAAAAGAACCCGCGAACCGTTATCAAAGTGCAACGGAATTGGTTGATGATCTTTGCCGTTGGTTGGACGGGGAGCCGGTTACCGCGCAAAAAGAAACCGCTTACCAGAAGGTCCGGCGTTGGATTGATCGGCATCGTTTGCTTTCTATTAGTATTCCAACCGTTTTGGTATTGATTGGTATTTTGATGAGTCTTGGCATTTTGCTTGATCGCAGCGGACGGGAAAAAGTTCACCGCAATATTATTCAATCTATTTTGAATGAACCGGTTGATTTGACGGATTATCCCAAGGTCATGTTTGAAGGGAGTCGTGATGTGATTATCACACGGGAACCGCGTCAAACCGGCGGTGTTTTATTGGTATGCCGTGTTGTGGACGTTCCCAAATCGGAACATGGTTCGATTTTGATTACTGCGCCGGACGAAACAACTTGGGATTTGACACGATACAACGCTTTAACTTTTTCTCTTTTTGAAGGTTATCTGGAAAATTCAAAGGTTTTGTCTTCTTTTTATATTCGTATTGGCAAGGGTTCTTCTTACTTTGAATACAGTCCCAATAAAGAATTTTGGGTAAAACGAAAACGGAGTAATTGGTTTCCATATATGGTTTCTTTATCCGGTTCTACAACGTGGCAGCGAACAGAATTTGGAACACCGTCATTGAACGCCATCAAGTGGATTGAATTTCATTTTGATATTAAGGAACCTATTTCATTTCATCTTGATCATATTTCGTTCAAAGAAGATGGAAAATAAAAGTATCTATTCAATGTTTTGCCCCGACAATAGGGTTGAAAGAAGGTTGAAAGCCCTATTGTCCAAACCGAATACCTTAAAACTATGAACCGTTTAATTTTCAAGATAGATACGCCGTTCAGAAAGATAAACGTGTTGTTCGGAGGGGCAAACGCGCCGCGCGTTCAGGCGAATGCGCCGCGCATTCAGGCGAATACGTCACGCGTTCAGGCGAATGCGCCACGTATTGGGGCAAATGCGCCACGTATTGGGGCAACTGCGCCGCATATTTGGGCAAATGCGCCACGTATTTGGGCAACTGCGCTGCATATTTGGGCAAATGCGCCACGTATTTGGGCAAATGCGCCACGTATTTGGGCAACTGCGCCGCGCGGAGGGGCAACTGCGCCACGAGGAGGGGCAACTGCGCCGCGCGGAGAGGCAACTGAACCGTGCGGAGAGGCAACTGCGCCGCGCGGAGAGGCAAACGCGCCGTATCGATTAGTTTGTTTGGATTGTTTTTTTGTTTTTAGCCCGCAGGGCGAGATGTGCATAACCGGCGGGTGTTTGCCAACAAAAGGTAGGCAATCGTTCGCCGAAGGGCTTTCACCCAACGATTGCGTCGGCGATAGCTGACCGGTACATTTCTTGTTGTCGGCAAGCCGACAACGCAACCGCTACGGCGAGGGGCTTTCACCCAACGGTTGCCTACCTTGTGAATTGTTAATCGTAAAATGGACGGAACGGTTACCGACCAGACTGAATAGATACAATAAAATTGCTAAATTCAATGATTCTGCCAAAATAAACCGCCATAATCCGCAAACAATTAAAAGGATGATATTGAACTGAGAAGGAAAATTGGTACATTGGTGGGAGTTGGATTTTGGATGCGGCAAACCAATTGGCGTCGTTTGCCGATAGGCAATCAAAATATCCAACATAACATAAATTTAAGGTCGGCGAACGGTTGCCTACCTTGTAAACTGTTAATCGTAAAATAGGCGAACGGTTACCTACCTGACTGAATATTGAATAGAGACCACAAATTTGCTCTAAATTGCTGCAAAATAAAACAAATGTTGTAGTGAATAGTTAAATAGGTGATTATTCAGCCGATTATTTTTTTATGCCGGACAGTGTTCCTCCGTTTTTTCAATATCTTTTGGATTATGCCCCCTTTGCCGGAGCTGTTGCCGAACTTTGGGCGGGAAAATCCATTTCTGTAGATGGTGTTCATGGCGGAGCCTGTGCTCTTGCCGCCGCCGCAATCCGACAAAACGGAAATAAACCCATCCTGATTCTCACCGCCGCAATCGAACATGCCGAAAAAATTGCAGACGACCTCGAACTGTTTCTGCCAACCGCAAAAAATCTGCTCTTTCCGCCCTTAGAACATCAATCGCCTATGCACGAACCGGAAAATATGCTTTTCGCTTTGGCTGACGATTTGTTCGGTCAACGAATCCGAGTGTTGAAACGATTGTCGGAAGAACTTTCCTTAAAAGATTTTTCCTCGCCAATAATTATTGTTGTGCCTGTTTTGTCGCTGTTACAACCGGTTCCGCCAAAAGAACTGCTCGCCAAACGTACACAAATACTGCAAACCGGTAATCGGATCAATTTCGAACAACTTCGCCGATTTCTTTTGGAAAGCGGTTATCATCATGTGCCGGCGGTTGATTTGCCCGGAGAGTTTGCGGTTCGCGGTTCTATTTTTGATTTGTTCGCTCCTGATTGGAAACAACCCGTCCGTGTTGAGTTTTTCGATGACGAAATCGAATCAATTCGCCGTTTTGATCTTGCCACGCAACGTTCGCTCGAAAAGGTAAACAAAATTGATCTGACACGGCTGTTGCCCGACGAAGCGGTGGGAGCGTCGCTGCTCGATTATTTGCCGCCGACATCGCCAATCATTCTCGTAGAACCACACGATATCGAATTTACCGCACAACAACTTCACAATAGAAAATAACGTAATCTTTTCCGCAAAACAGGAATTAGATTAAAACCGAATCACAACGCCCGAATCACAATGCCCAAATCATAATGCACTGTGCGTGGCGGCAAGCATGGCAAGGAAAAATGCAAAATAAATGAAACCGACTATCCCGCCAATCACAATGAAAATTGCCGGTTCAATGAATTTTCCGAGCATTGTTACACGGCGGCTCAATTGTTCTTCGCTGTAATCCGCCGCGTGAAGCAGCGAAGTATCAAGACTGCCGCTTCGTTCGCTCACCGCAATCATCGAAAGTGCCATCGGACAAAATTTCGCCAATGTGGTATTACGAATACCTTTGCTAATGGAATCGCCTTGTTTGACCATGCCGTAAACTTTACGAAATTGGGCGGCGTAATGCCGATTACTCATAACGCCTTCGACCAGTTCGAGTGCCGTAAGAACCCCGACTCCGCTTTTCAGTAACGCCCCTAATGTCCGGCACCACATCGTGTTGGAATGATCGCGGTACGCCTTGCCAAGTAAAGGAATGTAGAGAAGAAAATAATCAAGACGTTCACAAACAGACGGCGTTTTGCGTGCAAAAAAATACGCCGCAATCAGAAAAACCGGCAATACCACAAGATAAACACCATAAGCCCAAATAAAATCATTCGTCCATAACAAAATTTTAGTGGGCATAGGAAGTTCTACGGTTTTCGACTGTTTCGAAATAAAAGCAATGATCTTCGGCAAAACGTGGACAACAAGAAAATAACCCACCCCCATCGCAACCACCATAACAATTGCCGGATATGTAAACGCCTGAACAATCTGATTGCGGACTTTCCGACCGCGTTCCATCAAATCAGCGGAATAACGAAACATTTCGTCAAGTGTTCCGTTGCTTTCACCGACACCAATCAGACCAATCGTAACTTCGCCAAAACACGCCGCATCTTCCTCCAACGATTTCTTCATCGAATAACCGTGACGAACCTTTTCGGCAAGACGTGAATAGATTTTTTTAAGCAACGGCGGTGCCTGTTCGCCAACCGCCGATAACGCTTCAAGAATCGGAACTCCCGCTTTGAGCAGTGAAGCGAGCTGGCGGAGACACAATTCAATCTGGCTGCTGAAAATAAAAAGCCGCTCCATAAATGTCCGCAATAATTCGTGTTTGCCGGTATCAAGACCGCCGACGGATTCACCGGCAGGAAGATTGCGAATACTGAGAATAACTCCGCCCTGTTTTCGTAATTCAATCGAAGCAAAATGTAACGAATCCGCATTGATAACACCTGTTTTGACGGAACCGTCCTTTTTGATTTTGTACTGAAATTTCGCCATAATCTTTATAACTTTGTTGTATTTTTTATGCTGTTATTTTACAGCCGCAACAAATTCGTCCAATGTCTGACATACAGAGGCTTTGGCAACCAATGATTTCAACGTAACAGCATTTGATATACGTTTCAGGGAACCTTCAATTTTTTTGGGAACTCGCTTAAACCGCGTTTGTAAAACAGTTAAAACCAAATCTTGACTGGTTTGGATTCGTCCTTCGGTTTTACCTTCAACTTTACCTTCGGCTCTCCCTTCGGTACGTCCTTCGGCACGTCCTTCAACTCTCCCTTCAACTCTCCCTTCGGCTCTCCCTTCGGCTCTGATTTCGTCAAAAATTGTTGGTATCATATTTTGTGTCCTTTCCTGAAAAATGGGTGTTAGCGACTTGTGAACCGCTTCAGATTCCAACCGTTTTTTGCGAACAGCGTAAACTTTGGCGACCAAGTCGAGAATTTCTTTCGTCAAAACAATCTGTTGATTTTCATCGTCAATTTCTGCGAGCGGCAACATGGCTTTGTCGAACTCTTCTTCAAGTCCTTCCGCCATTTTTTTCAGGATGCCCAGAGTCACCCGTAATACCGCACCGCCGCGCAAATGTTCGATATCTTCCGCCGGTAAATCCACCATGTCATACCGAACATCCGGCACCCATCCAATCGGTTGCCCGTTTCTGTCTTTCGGTAACAAATCCGCCAACTTTTTATAAGGACGGCGGCGCGGTTTTTTGCCGGTTCGCAGAACAATAAAATAAATTGCCGACAGCGGTTTATTTTCCTTGATTTCCAACAACCAAATCGAAACGGCGTAGGCAATTAAACGGACGGGCAAATTGTTATGTAAATTGCCGGTATGTTCAAACACGATAACTGCTTTGGTGTTTGTTCCGTTTTTGAGCGGGCAACGGAAAACCAAATCCAGAATTCGTTCATCGCCCTTCAGACCGAAATAATGTGTCGGCGAAGGGGTTATTGCGGACAATTTTACGTTACGAACAAATTCCGGGTCTGCATAATTTTTTAAAAAATCAGCAAACACGATAACTTGCCCGAAAATATTTTTGACGAATGCATCGTAAATATTGCCGGAACGCTTTTTTTTATGTTTGTCGATTTTTTTATCTGATTGAATAGTCATGTGAATTTTTTATGTCGAAAATATCTCTTTATCTACCGTTTATCTGCCGTGAAATGGTTTTTTTGATTTTATCTGTTAATTTTGAGTAGTTTTTTCAATTTTGTCAAGAGTTTGTTTATTCATTTATTGGAAGAGAATGGTTTTTACGGATGTTGAAACTACAAAAATTGCAGCCCTACAATTGGTAAATGTAGTCCTACAATCGGTAAATGTAGTCCTACAATTGGTAAATGTAGTCCTACAATTGGCAAATGTAGCCCTACAATTGGCGATTGCAACACTACATTTTTCGAAGTTTTTGGGGTTCATTGTTGGTTTTATGTGGTTTTTTAAGGGAACGGTAGGCAGGCAACCGGTTTTCGGGCGGTTGATTGCCGGAAAATATGAAACCGCTGAAATATTGCCGTTTATCTGTCAGTTAAGTAAACGACGCGCCGTACTTCTTCGGGAGTTGTCAAACCTTTCCGTATTTTTTCCATGCCGTCTGTACGCAGAGTCAATTTGGAACATTCGTTAAACAGATAATGGGACAAGGCATCTTCACTTTCTTTATTTCGTATCATTTCGCGTAATTTACGGTCAACGGGAACCATTTCATACAAACCGAGACGTCCGGCATAACCGGTTTGATTGCAAAGCGGACAACCAACAGCTTTGGGAAGCAACATTTCCTCATCATTCCAGCCGAAAAATTCACGGTCAACCGTTGTTGGCGGTTCCATACGGACGCAATGCGGACACGGGCATCGCACTAAACGTTGCGCAATCACGAGCCGCAACGCGGAATTGACCAGTTCCGGCGCAACACCAAGATTTAATAACCGTGCGATAACACCGACCGAATCATTGGCGTGCAAGGTTGAAAGCACGAGATGTCCGGTCAATGAACTTTTAATTGCGATATCGGCGGTTTCGGCGTCGCGGATTTCGCCGATCATAATCACGTCGGGGTCATGCCGTAACGTACTGCGAAGCGCACGGTTAAAATCAATCCGTTCACTGTCAATACGGATTTGGTTAATTCCGTCGAGCGGAATTTCGACCGGATCTTCAATGCTCAAAATATGCAATGTTCCTGATTTTTTCAGATGACGAAGTGCGGCGTAAAGCGTGGTTGTTTTACCGCTTCCGGTGGGACCGGAAAGTAGAATAACGCCGTGTGCGCTTTCGAGGGTATCGAGCAATGTTTGCAAATGTTGTTCATTCATACCGAGCATATCCGGTTCGGCGAGTTCCGCCGGAGTGCTTTCTGTTGCCAAAATCCGAAGCGTCATTTTTTCGCCGTAAAGAGTCGGAACGGTTGCCACACGCATGGACACTTCGTCGCTGCCGATCCACAAGGTCAGTTGTCCGTCTTGAGGAATACGGTGTTCGGCAATATTGAGACCGGACGAGACTTTAACAGCGGAAACCAATTCATTCATATTGGCAAGCGGCAACTTCTGATCAACCCGCATCATACCGTCAATCCGCAGCCGGACAAATCCGTTCTCACGTTCCGGATCGAAATGAATATCACTGGAACGCGACAACATCGCCCGAAACACAATTTCTTCAAGCAAACCAAGCGGTGTTCCGTCCAATTCGCTAACCTGTTCCGGGTAATATTTACGAATAAAAACCGTAACCGATTCCGGCGTTTTGGCTTTCAGAACAATAACCGGCAATCCGATAAGATTTTCCAGTTGCGATAAAACAAGATAATCTTCGTCGTCTTCCATGACGACGTACAATTTTTCGTCGGCGATCATTACCGGCAGAACACCCAAACGCCGCGCCATTGCCGGCGGAAGCATACGAAGCGCTTCACGGCTCGAAACAACCCGTGAAAGATCAATAACATTTTTTTCCGAAACCATCATTTTATTCGTGAAAATACAATATCAAACGGAATTGTAATTGCAGCGTTTCCGACCGGCGGTCATTGAGTGTTTGTGAAACGGTTTCCGGTGTTCCCAGATAAAATTGAGTTATTTTTGCGGGATAAGCGAAGGTTTCCATTTGTTTCAAGAAATTGAGTATATCATTGAAATGTCCTTCAATTTTGTAATCATATTCTTCATATTTTAGCGGCGGCTCTTCCGGTGATGCGGAAGTTTCCTGTTGCGTTTTTGACGCATTTACATTTGATTTCGGATGGGAGGCGGTTGATTTTGTTGCCGGAATTGATTTTGCGGTTGACGGGTTGAGTTCGGTTTTTGAGGAAACACCGCCGAGTAAGAGAGTGAGTCTGTTTTTGGAAATCATTGCTTCCAGTTCGGAACGAACGGATTCTTTATTTTGTTGCGTAATTTTCGGACGTGATTGTGCAGCACGTTCCATTTCCGCTTTTTTTTCCGCTGCGGTTTTTTCCCGGCTTATAATTTGTTCCTGTGCCAAAATAATATCCTCATCGTTTTCAATTGTGGGCAACGGGTTAGGCGGTTCGCTTTGTTCGTATTTTGATTTGGCGGCGGCAATTGTTACTTTAATAGGGTCGAACATGTATTTTCGTGCGGCATAGACGACGGCGATAGCGATTAAAATTCCTAAGACAGTCCGGTGAAAGGTTTTGAGCCGTCCCCAAACGGATGCGAAGTCTTTATGCCAAAGCCGTAATTGCCGCCGTAATAATCGCCGCATTATTTTATGAAAAAGAAATCGGAGGTTTTATTGTTTGAAGTCGGACGGATAAACCCGCAACACAAATCTTTGTTCATTGGAATCGGTGATTTTTTCCAATGTTTTTTGTTCGACGAGGGCGTGATATTCGTTCATTTTTTGATTGAGTTTTGGTCTTAGTTGCAAAAATCCGTTTTGGTACAGAGTGTAACCTGTTAATTGCAATTCATCGCCGGAAGTTTGTTTGATTTCGGTTAATCTTGTATAAACCGGCATATTTTCATTTAATTCTACCAGAAGCGGAACCAACACGGCAGGCAGCGGATTTTTTTGATTCAGTAATTTGATGATTTTTTCATTTTTATTACGTTGGGCGTCAATGGCGGCGAGTTTATCGTTTAATTTTTTTCTTTCGGCGCGTAATTTTTCCCATGCGGCGGTTTTGGTGTTAATTGTATTGAGATCGGATTGTAATTTGTAATAAGTTGCGGCGGTAAAAAACACCGCAAAAAACAGAGCGAAGAAAAACATCCATGTTCCGGCGCGGTACGGGGATTTTTCTTTTTCGGGCAAACCGGCAAGTGCACCTCCTCCGGCTGGGAGATTGGGTTCGGGGGTTGCGGCGATTTCACGGGCGATTTCTTCGGCGATTTCCGAAAGATCGGTGAAGGAAACCGGAGTTTCGGGATCGATAATTGATTGTAATTCTTCGATTCGTTTTTCGTCCATTCCCGACGAATACAATATTTGCAACGGGATCGATTTTTGAGCGTTAATCCGGCGGGCGGCTCCCTGCAACCGTTCGGTTTCACGTTTATGTTCTTCCGGTTGAGTTCCGAGGGCGATTCCGCTGGTCATCATGGGCAATTGGTCGGTGGCGCCGACGGCGTAAAAACCGGTATCGCGTTTTAGAATGAGAAAGCGGCTTTCGTCGTGCATTCGGACACCGGCTGCCAACGCCGCCATTTCGAGAACACCGCAGCCGTCGAAACGTAAACCTGCCGGCTGACATAATTTTTCGTACAATTCCAGTTGTGTTAATTCGAAAGCGGCGGCATAAAGAGTTTCGTTGGTGCCGCCCATGCGGAAGGTATCGGCAAACGCCGCTGCAACACGAATCGTTCCGAATTCCTGACCGGTGGTTTGGCTGAACGCCAAAGCGATGATTGTTTGCAATTCTTCCGGTGCGGCGTCGTAGGGAAGATCGACATTTTCGAGTTTCTGAATCGTTTGCGGTAACACAATCCGAACACGCCGAACTTTATGAGTTTCGGCAAATTCAAGGAGTTGCGGCGGGATTTGGCGGGGATTTTTACCGGACAGGGTTGTGTGTCCCAAGGCGTGCCAGAATGATTTTCGATACGCAAAGGCATACGCATACCAGCGGTTGCCGTCGTGTACAAAAACGGCAATTCGGCTGTATTTTCCGTATGTCGGGAACCCAATCATGATTTTATTTTGTTACTGAGCGATTGTCCAATCACACAAGGTTAAACCGGATATATTTTAAAAGGTATGCGGTGTGATAAAATTTCATCAAATTCATGCGGCAACGGTTCTGTATCGTTTAATGTACGCAAGTAATCGGTAATTTGCCGAAAAACCGCAACTTTTTTTGAAATGTTAACAGACGATGGTCCGTCTTCCTGTAACACTGAAAGCAGAAAAACTTTTCCTACGGGAATTTCCTGATGATCGATGAGGAACAAACGATGTTCCGTTATAGTATGTTTTAATGGTTGTTGCCATTTATAATCTCTCCTGAGGTAACTGATGAATATTTTAGTGAAATTTTTGTTTCAGGTCATCTATTATTTTTTTGATAATTAATTCTAACGGTTCTGTTTCTTTGGAACAGATTTCGAATATTCGTACAGGATCAAGATTGTAATATCCGTGAGCGATAACATCGCGTAATCCGATAAATCCCGTCCAATCAATTCCCGGGTACTGGGAAAACAATAATTTATTAGTTTTTTGATCTATTTTTTTAAGTATTTCTCCGATTGCCAATAATTTCATACTGATTGCGTCAAGTTTCTCCAATCCTTCTGCCGAAGCAATAAAAAAATCTGCGTTGGATACTGGTGTAAACGACCATTTGATTCGTTTCAATGTTTCAGCGGTTTGCTGTAACATATCAATAATTATTTCCCAATCTATTTTATTACACATAAATGACTTCTTGTTCGAGATGTTTGAGAAATGAAGGTCGCAGATAAGGATGTGGTTGTAGGAGATCGATGGGATGTTGAAAGATTTTTTCTAATTCTGTTTTGAAATGAACGATTATAAAAGGTTCGGGGCTTAGTGTTTCAAAACAGATGTCAATATCACTTTCTTTGGTTGCTTCATTACGGGCAAATGAACCGAACAATCCTAATTTGGTTACTTTATATTTTTTTGCGAAATGATCTTTATTTTTTCGTAAAACCTGTAAAATGTTATCGCGTGTTGTTGTCATTTATAATCTCTCCTGAGGTAATTGATGAATAATTACAAATTTTGTTTGTTTTGATATTTTGTGTTTTCTATTTTTGAACGACATTTTGAATTTTTAAAATTCTTTTGGTTTGAAGTTTTGGGGAATATCTAATTTTATGGTATCACCGCTTTGGGCGAATACGTAGAAACCGGCATCAATTGTTTCTTTTCGGACATTTTTGCGGAAGATGGCGCCGGCGATTGCGCCGATGATTTTTTTATGTTCAAAATTTCTTTTTTTACGATTGTCACGAAATATTTCTATCCGTTTAATAAGATCATCAATATCTTTACTGACAGGGCAAGTTTTTACTTCGACAACAGCAATTGTTGAACCGTTTTCGAGTAATATATCAATTTCAGCCAAAACCCTATCTTTATCTCTGATTTTCAAATTACCTTGAAATTCCAGAGAAAAGTGGTAACCGAGTTCATTGAATTTACTTACAATACCGGGTAATATCATTTGTTCACCGAGTTCTCCGAAACGATTACCCAATTCCCCCATTTGTTTTGAGAGTTGTTTCAAATTTTGTTTAAGTTCGATATCTGTTTGTTTAAGTTCGATATCTATTTTTTTGAGTTCGAGATCTGTTTTTTTGCGTTCTTCGCTAAGTTCTTTGATAGATTGTTCTGTTTTGTTGTGTTCTTCGCTAAGTTCTTTGATAGACTGTTCTGTTTTTTTGTGTTCTTCGCCAATCTCTTTGACGACTTGTTCTGTTTTTTTGCGTTCTTCGCCAATTTCTTTGACGACTTGTTGTATTTTTTTGTTTTCTTCGCCAATTTCTTTGACGACTTGTTCTGTTTTTTTGTGTTCTTCACCAATCTCTTTGACGATTTGTTGTATTTCGTAAAGTGATTGTACAATCTGTTCGTAGGTTACGGTTGTTTTGGGTTGTAATTGATTTTTCGGCATTGATTGAATCATGGTCAAAGGGTTCAAGAATTAAAACGATTCACGAAGGTAGATTGTAATAAAATTTTCACCGGGTTTCAACTCTATTGTTTGAACATTGGAATGTCGGGCGTTGGAATACTTTGTTGTTG
>JAITQV010000228.1 GCA_031288765.1 Planctomycetaceae bacterium | reverse complement strand
ACCAATTGGTCTAAGTGAACATGTTGGGCGACAATCGGATCGGCGTAATGTTTTAAGAAATCGGCGGCATACATTGGGTTTCCGACTGTTTTTTTGGCGAACCGGTCATGCGGATTATTAAGCCTGTCTATTTTCCGAACCGTGTTTGTGCCGATTGTATTTTCTTTAATATTTGTTTCCATAAGCATTGTTTTAGGCGTGAACAATTGAAATTGCAACTGGTGTTGTTTGAAGGGCAAGAGCAATTCCGTTTTACTCAAACAATAAAAACCGCAAGCATTATAGCCATTCACATAAATTGATCAAAGGTTGGCTGCCTTTTTATTATTTTGTGTGAATGGCTGCTTTTTGCGGATATCCAAACGAGGAAACATACTCAAAACACTAGAATTTCGAGAGTTTCTCAATGAGGTCAACTGCGCGGCAGCTGTATCCCCATTCATTATCGTACCAGGACAGGATTTTAACCAGATTGTCGCCGACAACACGAGTCCATTCCGGCACGAAAATAGAGCTGTGCGGATCACCGATAATATCGGCTAAAACGATGGGATCTTCGTTGTAAGCCAGAATCCCTTTCATTCTTCCTTCGGCGGCTTCTTTCACGGCGGCGTTGACGGCGTCGGCAGTTACCGGTTTATCGGTTTGGACGACAAGATCAACACAACTTCCGGTCGGAGTCGGAACACGAAGCGCATAACCGGTCAATTTTCCTTTGACTTCGGGAATAACTTCGCCAACCGCTTCGGCGGCACCGGTTGTTGTCGGAATGATATTCAGAGCGGCGGCACGCCCGCGATAGATATTTTTATACGGAATATCCAAAACGACCTGATCATTCGTGTAAGAGTGAACAGTTGTCATTAAACCTTTGACAATACCGAATTTCTCCAAAATAACTTTGACAACCGGAGCCAGACAGTTTGTAGTACAACTGGCATTGGAAACTGTTTTTTGGGAGGCGGTTAATTTGTCGTCGTTGACGCCGCAAACACAGGTCAAATCAGCGCCTTTTGCGGGTGCGCTGATAACAACTTTTTTGGCTCCTGCGTCAAGATGCGAATCGAAACCGGCTTTATCATCGGATTTTTTTGCGGTGAAACGTCCGGTACTTTCGAGAACGATTCCGGCACCGATTCCGCCCCACGGCAATTTTGCCGGTTCTTTTTCGGCATAAATCCGAATTTTTTTGCCGTTAACAACAATATTTTGGTCATCATGACCGATTTCGGCTTTGAGTCGGCGGTGGGTACTGTCATATTTGAGCAGTGTTGCGAGTGTTTTGGTATCGGTTAGATCGTTGATACCAACAACATCGAATTTATCCGGCGTTTCTAACATCCGGCGGAACACAAGACGACCGATACGACCAAAACCATTGATTCCAACTTTGATGGACATGGAAAATTCTCCTTTTAGATTAAGTGTAATAGAAGGAACAACTAACGTGAAAATGTGTTCTCCAATATCTTGAACATTTGCTCATAACATTTGTTCTTAATGATTGGTTTAACATCTTTCAATTGTTATTATTGTATCCGTAGTCTGATCAAATTCAACGGGGGAGGAAAATTTCGTGTAATATTTTAGCGGTTTTATATTTTCCGGCGGGCAACCTTATGAATTGTTAATCGCAAGACCGGCGAAGGGTTGCCTTCAAGTCCCGCAAGGGACGGGATGTGCATAACCGGCGGTTGCGCTGCGCTCCACCGCCGGTTATGCACATCACACCCCGTGCGGGGTTAAGATTCCGGTTGCCGTGACGAAACCTATTGCCGATTTGTCCTACGCCCTGCAAGGGCGAAATAGGCTAGCCCGCCGCAACGCGGCGGGTTAAGATGCCTTCAAACAACTTCGCCCTGAAAGGGCAGAATATTAGCGGATAGTTGATAATTAATAGTGGATAGTGTCGCAAGCGGAAAATTTATTGTAAGATGTTAAATCCGCACGCGAACTATCCGCTATCCACTACTAACTATCAACTAATATATTGCCCTTGCACGGCAGACGCAAAAAATATTATTCACGCAAACAGTTTTAGAAATAGGAACAAACCATCTCCCGCCAACACAACTATGGGTAAAAACCCTTCGGCAAACGATTGACTACTTGTGAATTGCTAATCGTAAAATGGGCAAATAATTGCCTGACCGACCGAATAGATACAAAAAGGATGTGCAACATCATGCCGCACATCCTTTTATAATAGTGCTATCAGACAAAAGTTACGATTGGAAATCTTGAACATCCTGTCCCCGTCCCCAAACACTCCCCTGTCTTCCATGCAAAACGGTTCGCAGATCAAAACCAAAAGGGAAACCATTTGGAGAAAACCCAGTTCTCAGGGTGAAGCAGCCCCGTCTCCACAATGGGGTTGGTTTAAACCGACGATGCAATTATTTCCGCCGCCTAATCGGATTAACCGGAAAAATAATCACACACATTTTCGGTGAACTCTTCCCCTCCTTGGCAAGAATGCCGAAAACGCACCACAGGGCATCCTTCCCTGTCTGCGTTATTTATCGAATAATCGTCTTGTTGAAATTGACTCCGAAAATCGACATAACACAAAAAAATCGAACAACACAAAGCCCCTTAACCTGATTATTACGATTGAATAAAATTTGCTAATAAGTCGGAAAAATACTATTCATACAAAACAAACCTGATTTTCATAAAGCCATTGTTTCGCAAAATTCCGGTCACAGAAAGGAACCGTATCGGATTGCTCCGAATGTTCCGATTCGCCCCTGCCGAAAATGACAACAGAATCTCCTTCGGCAGCAGCGGAAAGTGCCCAAGCAATTGCTTCCGCCCGCTCCGGCATGATCCGCACCCCACTCCGTAAAGCAAAACCTTTGCCAATATCACAGATTGCTGTTGCCGTTTCAAAGTTCAGGCGGTCAACAGCAGCAGTGAGAATAATAGAATCGGCTAACGTCTCCATCGTTTTGCCGAATAACAGACGTTTTTCCGGATCATGATAATCCGCCGCACCAAACACACAAATTAACTTGCCGGCGGTTACATTCCGAACCGTCCGCAATACCGCCGCCAATGAATCCACCGTCCTCGCCGAATCAATGTAAACATTGAAATTTTGCCCACATTCAATTCGCTCCATACGCCCGGGAATATTTTCGACCCGCTCAATCCCGCGAACAATTGTTTTAATATCAATTTCAAATCCGATTCCCAGAGCGGTTGCCATCATACAGTTATAAATAAACTCATCACCGATAATTTTTGTTTGGACGGAAACGGCTTCGGTTCCTGCGGTAATAATAAAAGTTTGCTCCTCTGAAGAGCGTTCAACAAGCAGGGAGCCAACTTCCGCCTGATTCCGAATCCCGATGGATAAAAGCGGTTGATCAATGAGCGGTACGATAGCCTCGCTGATTCGGTCATCAATATTGCAGATTGCAAGGGCTTTTTTCTTGGCGTATTTGAAGATGGCAAGTTTAGATCGGCGATAGTGTTCGACGGTTTTGTGAAAATCAAGATGGTCGCGGCGAATATTTGTCAAACAAACGGCATCAAATTGGATACCTCCCAGCCAACCGTTGGCGATCATTTGGCTGGAAGTTTCGATGATGACGTGAGTGCAGCCGTTTACAGCCATCCGGTCAAGCCAAATTACCAACTGATCGGGAGGGATTTGATCCGGTTTTGAGTGGACATGAAACTCCTGACCGTCGAAAATCCCAAGCGAACCAATCAATCCCACCTGAAATCCCGCTTCGGCTAACATGCCGGAAATTAAATAGGAGGTTGTTGTTTTGCCGCTGGTTCCGGTAATTCCGATGAGTTTGAGGGATTTACCGGGGTAATCGTGAACGGCATGGCAAAATGCGGCGAAACCTTCGGCGGGGTTGGAGAGAATGAAGAAGGGTAGGGAATCGATTCCTACGACGGGGCGGTCGGCAACAACTGCGGAACATCCATGATGGATTGCCAAACCGACGGATTCTTCGAGGACATCGTCGTCTTCAGAAAGGGCAAAATAAACATCACCGGGGCGAACTTCATCAGGATCAACCGTACCGCTTTTCGCCCTGACATCGTTCCCAAATAATAAGCGGCTTTTTTTACAAACGTTTTTGAGTATTTTTTTCAATGAGACAGTTTCTGTCCCTTTACAGGCTTGCATCCTTGCCTCCTGTAGTTGAGTGGCGGGTGAACACGAACAACACAAACCGAATAAACCGGACGAATTGTCAATGTTGCAACATCCTGTGCAACCTCTGAGTCGTTTTATTGGTTATGGACGGAGTGTATTGTTCCTGATTTGGGGATTTCTGTCAACCGCAATTTTTACGGAATCGGCTCAATCTCGAGATTATTTCGCAAGAAAACGCAAGAAAAAAACTATCTATTTTATTTTTTCTTTCCAGTGTCATGCGGTATCCGCACAAAACTTATAAACGAGGAATCTATTCTGTCCTTTATGGAACACCGGCACCAGACTGAATAAATATATTAAAACAGACAACTGCATTTATCCAAACCCTAAATGTTTCATATCGACACACTTAAAGATACAAATATTGGGGAAAGTGCAAAATAATACACTTTATGGATTATTTTGCATAATCATAATCGAAATTTTTGGCTCTAAACTGTTTATTCAAAGTAAGTTAGAAAAAACATCAAATGTACTCTTTTTGGCATGAGAAGTGCATTAATATTTAACAATTCAATTTTATTAAAAATAGTTGTTTGATCTTTTCGGTTTTTTATTAACCGAAACAAATAAAATGTGATTGAAAAAATCGGAAATCCGTTTTTATGATTTATTCATTTGTCCGCAATTTGATCAAAAAAACTATTTTTGTAATCGGTTGAAGTTTATTATTTACCGATAATACGGATTATCGGGACAATTCTGTTCCTAATTTGATAAAGCAGCAGTACAACAATGATTCGTATTGATTCCTTTCATGCTATTTCGATAGCCGATTCGGAAGAAACCGAAATTTTCCCGGGCTATAATCTTTTCGAGGAAAATAACGGTTTTACACAAAAATCACACCGAATCACTTGGAATATGCCGCTTTCATCCTTGAATGAAACTGAGCCGGGTGATGAAATGGAATGGAAAAAAAATATTGATGCGGAATTACTTTCCGACCCGATTCGAATTTATCTTACGCAGATGAGCAAACTTCCTATACCAACACTTCAGGAAGAAAAAGAGGCAACTGCAAAGATTGAACTGTCCCGGAAAGCATTTTACCGATTTGTTCTTACCAACGATTATCTGCTTGCGCAAACTATAAAAATTTTGCGGAAAGTTCAGACGGGGCAAGTACGGTTGGAACAAACGGTTGATCTTTCTATTGCCGACAGGCAGCAACACAAACATCTCAGGCGTTTAATACCTATTCATATTGAAACGCTCAAAAAGATTTTTACGGAAAACCAAAAAGATTTTCGTATTATGATTTCCCGCAAGGCTTCCCGCACGGAAAAGAAAACGGCTTATCATCGGCTTCAACATCGGCGGCGGCGGGCATTGCGTCTGATTCAGGAACTCCATTTTCGTACTTCTCTTTTGATGCCTTATCTTTGGCGGCTTGAAAAATTCGTTTTTGTTATGAATACATTGCAAACGAAAATTCGGAACCTCAGGCAACAAATCACTTCCGTCAATTCCGGTTTGCTTCTCAAAAAGCGGCGAAAACTTAGAAAAAAACTTCGCCGTTTGAGTCTTCGTGTTCTTGAAACACCCCAATCGCTTGAACGTTACGTTTGTTATTCCAAAAAACTTTATAACGATTATACGGAAGTAAAACAATCTTTTTCTGCCGGAAATTTACGGTTGGTTGTTTCGATTGCCAAAAGATATCGTCATCGCGGTTTAACATTTCTTGATTTGATTCAGGAAGGCAATACGGGTTTGTTAAGAGCGGTGGATCGATTTGAAAAACAGCGCGGGTGCAAATTTTCAACGTATGCAACATGGTGGATTCGTCAGGCGATTTGCCGTGCTATTGCCGATCATGCCCGAACAATTCGTGTTCCTGTTCACATGCATGAAACTATCACTCGTATTCGTCGGGTTTTTTCGGACATTCAGTACAAAACCGGAACATCGCCTACGATGGAGGAAATAGCGTCCGAATGTAAACTTTCAAGCAAACAACTTTCTCAAATCATGCAGATTGATCATCGACCGATTTCGCTTGATCAAACGGTTGGGATTATGGAGGAGAGTTCTTTTGGCGAATTGTTGGAAGATGCGAGGCAATTACGTCCTGATGACGAATTGAGTCGGGATTCTTTGCGTGATCGGATTGACGAGGCGCTTCAGGATTTAACTGTTCGGGAGCGTGAAGTTATCAAACTTCGGTTTGGTTTGGGGGATGGTTCTGTTCACACTTTGGATGAAGTCGGAAAGATTTTTTCGGTAACACGTGAACGGGTTCGGCAAATTGAAGCCAATGCCGTCCGAAAACTTCAACATCCGGTACGTTCCCGAAAACTATCTGTTTTCTTAGACATTATTTCAAGATAAAACAAAAA